>NZ_JAWQUN010000017.1:0-98784 GCF_033447105.1 Formosa sejongensis | reverse complement strand
TACAATAACTAGAATCTATTACTTTTTCGATTTTAGCCCAATCGATTAACTCATTTATCTGACTAAAAAATGTTGCTTTTATCTTTCTTGATCGTAAATCGCAAATGCTGTCCGCTAAGGTTGAGGCTTTCTGTAATTTCATAACCTAAAAATAAGACTTGAGAACTTAATTTACAAACAGTTATTCAATATAATAATAGATTCAATTGATTTGACCTTGCAACGGTCTTAATTTGTATAAATAAAAAATCCCCCAGTGCGTTAGAACTGGAGGATTTTTGTGTTAATATATTTAGATGATTTATTTAATCATACTATAACTACGTTTTATAAACTTAGTAAGTTCTTCTCCTTTTAATAATCCTTGAGATAAACGTGCTAAATCTAAACTTTGAGTAATTAAACGTTTTTGATCGTCTCCTGCTTCTGTATTTAAAATCTCAGAAACTAAAGGTGCGTTTGTGTTAACAATTACATTGTACATTTCTGGCATACTACCAAACATGTTCATTCCGCCACCACCAGTTTGTTGCATCTCTTTCATACGACGCATAAATTCTGGTTGCGTAATAATAAACGGAGAAGCATCGCTATCTGATGTTTCTAATTGTACCATAAATTTATCAGATGGAATAGCTGCTTTAAGAATCTCTTCTAATTTCTTCTTTTCATCTTCACTTAATTTAGAAATCTGAGTTTCATCTTTCTTAATTAAATTATTTACGTGGTCTGAATCAACTCTAGAGAAGGTAATGTTTTCTTTAGAACCTTCTAATTTTTGCATTAAATGCGAAATAATAGGAGAATCTAATAAAAGCACTTCGTAACCTTTTGCTTTTGCATCTTCAATATAACTATGCTGCGCATCTTTATCTGAAGTATATAAAATTACAAGTTTACCATCTTTGTCAGTCTGGTTTGCTTTTATCTTTTCAGAAAGCTCTTCGTAAGTGTAATATGCGCCATCTACAGTTGGGTATAAAGCGAACGCTTCAGCTTTGTCGAAGAATTTATCTTCAGAAAGCATTCCGTATTCAATTACAATTTTAATATCGTTCCATTTTGCTTCAAAATCCTCACGATTCTCATTGAATAATGATTTTAATTTATCTGCTACTTTTCTAGTAATGTAAGAAGAGATTTTCTTAACCGCACCATCTGCTTGTAAATAACTACGTGATACGTTTAACGGAATGTCTGGAGAATCGATTACCCCTCTTAACATGGTTAAAAATTCAGGAACAATTCCTTCTACATTATCGGTAACGTAAACTTGATTTTGGTACAATTGGATTTTATCCTTTTGCGATCCCATATCGTTCGTCATCTTAGGGAAATATAAAATTCCAGTAAGGTTAAACGGATAATCTACATTTAAATGAATGTGGAATAACGGCTCTTCGAATTGCATTGGATACAACTCGCGGTAGAAATTCTGGTAATCTTCAGTTTCTAAATCTGCTGGTTGTTTTGTCCAAGCCGGAGTCGGGTTGTTTATAATATTGTCAACAGTAATTTTACGTTGAGGTTCTTTTGTTTCCTTACCGTCTTTATCTGTAATAGTTGCAGGCTCATGCTCAGGATCGTTAATTTCGTTGGTTCCAAATTTAATTGGAATAGGCATAAACTTGTTATATTTAGAAAGTAATCCGCTAATACGTCCTTCTTCTAAGAATTCTGTAGAATCATCAGCAATATGAAGAATGATTTCTGTTCCTCTTTCTGTTCTATCAGAAGGTTCTAAAGTGAATTCTGGAGATCCATCGCAAGTCCAATGTGCAGCAGGTTCGTCTTTAAAAGATTTAGTAATGATTTCAACTTTCTCAGCTACCATAAAAGCAGAGTAGAAACCTAAACCAAAATGACCAATAATACCAGAGTCTTTAGCAGAGTCTTTGTATTTGTCTAAAAATTCTTCAGCACCAGAAAAAGCGACTTGGTTAATGTATTTTTCAACTTCATCAGAAGTCATACCTAAACCTTGATCGATAATGTGAAGTTTTTTTCCTTCTTTATCAATCTTAACTTCTATTTTAGGATTGCCATATTCTACAGCGACCTCACCAATACTTGTTAAGTGTTTAAGTTTTAGAGTTGCATCTGTTCCGTTACTAATTAGCTCACGTAAAAATATTTCGTGATCACTGTATAGGAACTTTTTAATTAATGGAAAGATATTTTCTACCGAAACATTAATGCTTCCTTTTGCCATAATATGTGTATTTTTAAAATGATTTAATTCTTGATGTTCTAACAGTCAAAAAAAATACCAAGTATTTAAAAGTGACAAAGTGGCACTAAATATACTATATATGAAAAAATGTGTATTTTATTCCGTAATTTTAAAGCCCTTTTTGTTGAATAAGCAATATTCGGGAAATCTACAACAACAAAAATTTAGTAATTATGTATAACTCTAAAATTATAGGTCTTGGATACTATGTTCCAGAAAACGTAGTGACTAACGACGATCTGTCTAAATTAATGGAGACCAACGATGCTTGGATTCAGGAACGTACGGGGATTCAGGAACGTAGATGGGTTAAACCAGGATCTGAAGATACAACATCTGTAATGGGTGTTAAAGCAGCAAAAGTAGCGATCGAACGCGCCGGAATAGATAAAGACGATATTGATTTAATTGTATTTGCAACCTTAAGTCCAGACTATTATTTTCCTGGACCAGGAGTTCAAGTTCAAAAAGCTTTAGATATAAAAACTGTTGGAGCGATAGATATCCGTAACCAATGTTCTGGTTTTATTTACGGACTTTCTGTAGCCGATCAATTTATTAAAACAGGCATGTATAAAAACGTGTTGGTTATTGGGAGTGAGATACATTCTAAAGGTTTAGATTTAACAACAAGAGGAAGAGGTGTTTCTGTTATTTTTGGTGATGGAGCAGGAGCAGTTATTTTAAGTAGAACAGAAGATAATTCTAAAGGAATTTTATCTACACATTTACATTCTGAAGGTGAACATGCAGAAGAGTTGGCTTTAATCGCTCCAGCTATGGGGTCTCGTTGGGTAAATGATATATTAAAGGATAACGATCCTAACGACGAAAGTTATTATCCACACATGAACGGACAATTTGTGTTTAAAAATGCGGTAGTTCGATTTAGTGAAGTGATTATGGAAGGTTTAACGGCTAATAATTTAGACAAAGACGCGATAGATATGTTGATTCCGCATCAAGCGAATTTAAGAATATCTCAATTTATACAGAAAAGATTTGGACTGACAGACGACCAGGTTTTTAATAATATAATGAAGTACGGTAACACGACAGCGGCTTCAATTCCTATTGCATTAACTGAAGCATGGGAACAAGGAAAAATAAAAGAAGGAGATACTGTTGTTTTGGCTGCTTTTGGTAGTGGTTTTACATGGGGAAGTGCCATTATTAAATGGTAAATTTATAAAACACAATGGATATAAAAAAAGCCGAAACGTAAGTTGCGGCTTTTTGAATTTTTTGCTAAAAATCAATTCTAAAAACTAACATAGTTTGCGAATAATGATTTTGATAAGAAGACTAATTCAAAAGTAAAAAAATAATTCGTTCAATGCAGTTGTTTAAATATAACGAAAAAAGGTTTAGTCTATTGTTTTGATTCTCAGCATTATTAAAAATTTAACATATTTAAGACAATATTTAGAAAAAATAAGTATTTATCCTTGAGCTCTATTGTTTAATATCTGATTAGTAAAATGAACTGTTAAATATTGTGAAAAACGGAATTAAACAGGTTTTTCGTGATATTTTACCGATCATTTTTTCGTGTCGTCAGATTCAAGGTAAAATGAGGTTATATCTGTCTTTGTCTCCAAAAGACAGCCTTTAAAAGTGTCTGATTTTATAGCAATAAGTTTTTTGAATTAAGGGTTCTTATTTTAGTTGTACATTTAGTAATTGATATAAGAAAGACTGTTAAGTTTTGAAGTTGTTACACAAATTTAATTTTTTTTAATAATTTAGAATATGAGTAAAAAAACATTAGTAATTGGAGCCTCGTTAAAGCAAGAACGGTATTCTAACAAGGCAATTTTAAGGTTGGTAGGAGCAAAGCAGGAAACAGTTGCTTTCGGATTGAAATCTGGAGTGGTTTCTGGTGTTACTATCGATACGGAATTAATACAATATGAAGACATAGATACAGTCACTTTGTATCTTAATCCTAAACGTCAAGTGCAGTATTACGATTATATTATTGGTTTAAAACCGAAACGCGTTATTTTTAATCCAGGCACAGAAAACCCTGAATTTTATACTCTTTTAAAAGAAAATGGAATCGATTTTGAACAAGCTTGTACTTTAGTCTTGTTGTCTACGAATCAATACTAATCCTAAAAAAGTTAATAAACCGTTTAGAATTAAGATGAAAAATCCGAATTCGAAACCAAACCATTTTAAGCTATTTACACTTATTATATAAGAGAATATAGGTGATAAAATGGCTACAATAGGCACTATTTTATCTTTTACTTGCCACTTTGTAAATAATCCAAAACTATATAGTCCTAATAAAGGACCATAAGTATAACCCGCGAAAACAAACAGTTTCGCGATTACACTTTCGTCCTTGATTACATATTTAAATGTGATAATAACAAGAATTAAGAGTAATGAGATAAGCACATGAATGCGTTTTCTAATCGTGATTTGTTTTGCTTGATCATATTTTTTTTCAATGTCTAAAATATCAATACTAAACGAAGTTGTTAAAGCTGTTAATGCACTATCTGCACTACTGTAAGCGGCGGCAATCAATCCTAAGAGGAAGAATATAAAAACACCCGTTCCTAGATAGTTTTTAGCCAAAATGGGGAATAAATCGTCTTTGTGGGCATCAATTCCATTTTGTTGAGCGTATACGGTAAGTAAAAGGCCTAAACTTAAAAACACAAAATTGGTAATGGTTAATACAATTGTAAACCAAAACATGTTTTTTTGTGCATCTTTTAGGGTTTTGCAAGTTAGATTTTTTTGCATCATATCTTGGTCTAGACCTGTCATAACAATGGCAATAAATGCTCCTGATATAAATTGTTTCCAAAAATAATTCGCAGCCTTAATATCATCAAAGAAAAATATCTTCGAAAAATCGCTGTCTAAAACAAAGTTTAAAGTTGTTTTTCCTCCAAGATTAAGATCTTGACTAACGGAGTATATGGCTACTCCAACAGCTATCAACATAAAAAGCGTTTGCAAGGTGTCCGTCCATACAATAGTTTTAATTCCGGATTTAAATGTGTACAACCAAATTAGTAGTACTGTAATTGTAACCGTTTGCCAAAACTGAATGCCTAAATCATCAAATAAGATAATCTGCAATACATTGGCGACTAAAAATAATCTAAAACTTGCACCAACAATTCTAGATATTAAGAAGAAAGACGCTCCAGTTTTATAAGAATAATTTCCAAAACGCTCTTCCAAATAGGTGTAAATAGAAGTTAAATTAAGTTTGTAATAAAGCGGAAGCAATACCGTTCCAATAACAAGATATCCAACAATATAACCCAAAACAACTTGCATATAACTAAATTGAGAAGCTTCAATCCATCCAGGAACAGAAATAAAAGTAACTCCCGAAAGCGAAGCGCCAATCATACCAAAGGCAACAACATACCATGGAGATTGCTTGTTTCCTTTAAAAAAAGCATTGTTATCGGTCTTTTTACCGGTGATGTAAGAGATTAAAATTAGCACACCAAAATAGGCGGCAATAAGTAAAATAATTTGAGTAGTGCTCATAAGTTTGTTTTCGCAGACCAAAATACAAATTACAATGTTATAAGAACAAATCTTAAAACTAAAATTGTAAATTTGGCCCTTATGGAATTTTCTTCAAAATTACTTGAAAAGGCAGTTAACGAAATGTCGCAATTACCAGGCGTTGGAAAACGTACTGCTTTGCGTTTGGTTTTGCATCTTTTACGTCAGCCAGAATCTCAAACCGTGCAATTGGCACAAGCATTATTAAACATGCGAACCGAGATTAAATTTTGCAAATCCTGCAATAATATTAGCGATAACGTGTTATGTGAAATATGCTCTAACCCGAGAAGGCAAGAAGATATTATTTGTGTGGTAGAAGATATTCGTGATGTTATGGCTATAGAAAACACCAGTTCGTTTAAAGGATTATACCATGTGTTAGGCGGGAAAATCTCACCTATGGATGGTATCGGGCCTCACGATTTAAATATTTTGCCTTTGGTAGAAAAGATAAAAGAAGGTCGTGTAAAAGAACTTATTTTTGCGTTAAGTCCTACTATGGAAGGTGATACCACAAATTTCTATATATTCAAACAAATTCAAGATTTCGATATCGTGATGTCTACAATAGCACGAGGAATTTCGGTTGGAGATGAATTAGAATATGCAGATGTGGTAACACTCGGGCGTAGTATCTTGAATCGAATTCCTTTTGAAGGTTCACTAAAATCTTAAGTTAGGTTGAAACTTTCTGTTGTTATTTTAAATTATAATGTGCGCTATTTTTTAGAGCTTTGTCTAAAAAGTGTTACCGATGCTGTGTCCGATATAGATGCCGAAATTATTGTTGTCGATAATTGTTCTCCCGACGATAGTTGCCAAATGCTTAAAACACTATTTCCTGAAGTTAAACTAATTGAAAACAACGTGAATTTTGGATTTTCAAAAGGAAATAATATTGGAGTAGCAGAAGCTAAAGGAGAATATATTTGTATTTTGAATCCTGATACAGTTGTTGCAGAAGATACTTTTAAAAAGGTATTAAAGTTTGCCGAAGCGCAATCTCAATTAGGAGCTATTGGTTGTAAATTAGTTGATGGTACTGGAAAATTTTTACAAGAAAGTAAACGAAAAGTACCCACTCCAGAAGTGGCGTTTAAAAAATTATTAGGAAACACAACATCATATTACGCGAATGAATTAAAAAAAAACGGCGTTGGTGAAGTAGATGTGTTAGTTGGTGCCTTTATGGTAATGAAACGTGAGTTATATGATCGCGTAGAAGGGTTCGACGAAGATTACTTTATGTATGGAGAAGATATTGATTTGTCTTATAAAATATTAAAAGCCGGATTCAAGAATTATTATTTTGGAGAGACTACTGTTATTCATTTTAAAGGAGAAAGTACCTTGCGAAATCGGGATTATGCCAAGCGTTTTAATGGATCGATGCAAATTTTTTATAAAAAACATTTCAAAAGGAATATTATTTTAGAGGCTTTAATTTGGATTGGAATTAAAGGGTTAATACTTTTAAACCTGCAACCTTCAGCTGAAAAACGAGAAGTAAAAACGATTGTTTTAGTTTCGAATTTAAAACATAAATCACTCGAATCAGCCTTAGATTTTAAGTTCGAATTAAAATCAAAAATAGATTCTGTAACCGATTTTCAACAAATAATTCTTGATAATAACATGTTGACTTTTAAGCAGATTATAACTATAATGGAGACATATCAATATAATAACACAGTAACATACCGTATCCTGCCTAAGAATAGTAGTTTTGTTCTTGGTAGCGATAATACGGTGTCAAGAGGATTTGTTATTCATTTTTAGTACCTTTGCAAAACGTTTCTGCATAAAGAATGTAGAAATAATTTATTGCAGATATTTTGACTAATTATGTCTTTATTTGTTAATTTCGCAATCTGAACTTTAAAAATAGCTTTACATTAGTAATATGGCAAAATTTGAACTGAAATTACCTAAAATGGGAGAAAGTGTTGCAGAAGCAACAATAACGTCGTGGTTAAAGGAAGTTGGAGAAACTATTGAAGCCGACGAGGCCGTTTTAGAAATCGCGACGGATAAAGTAGATAGCGAAGTCCCGAGCGAGGTAGAAGGTGTTTTATTAGAAAAGTTGTTTGAAGTTGATGATATTGTGCAAGTTGGACAAACTATCGCAATTATAGAAATTTCTGGTGAAGGCGACGAGATTTCAGAAACTACTAATACAGTTAAAGAAACGACCCCTGAACCACAAGAATTTGAAGCTTTAGAAAAAACAGTTGCTGTAGCTCGAGAATCTGTCGCAAGTACTGTTGTGTCTAGCGAAGATCGTTTTTATTCTCCATTAGTAAAAAACATAGCTAAGTCAGAAGGCATTGAGCAATCTGAATTAGATCGTATTTCAGGAACAGGACTTGAAGGTCGTGTGACTAAAAATGATATTCTTAAACATATTGAAAATAGAGGTTCTAAGTCTGTTTCAGCTCCCGTAAATAGTAGTCAACCACAACACATTACTCCTGAAGTTAAAAGTGTTCCAGTAGCCGCACCTGTTGTGTCTTCTGGCGAAGATGAAATTATCGAAATGTCCAGAATGGGGAAATTAGTAGCCAACCATATGGTCGAATCTGTTAAAACCTCTGTTCATGTACAAAGTTTTATAGAGGCAGATGTTACCAATATTTGGAACTGGAGAAAGAAAGTAAAAGATGGATTCTTTAAGCGTGAAGGTGAAAACTTAACGTTTACGCCAATCTTTATGGAAGCGATAGCGAAATCGTTACGCGATTTCCCAATGATAAATATTTCGTTTCAGGATGGTAATATAATTAAAAAGAAAAATATAAATTTAGGTATGGCAGCTGCTTTACCTGATGGTAATTTAATTGTACCGGTTATAAAAAATGCAGATCAGTTAAACTTAATTGGGATGACCAAAAAAGTAAATGATTTAGCTAAACGGGCAAGAATAAATAAATTAAAACCAGACGATATTCAAGGCGGAACTTATACCGTTACTAATGTAGGAACGTTTGGTAGTATTATGGGAACACCTATAATTAATCAGCCACAAGTTGCTATTTTAGCATTAGGAGCGATTAGAAAAGTCCCTGCTGTTATTGAAACTCCAGAAGGTGATTTTATTGGTATTCGTTACAAAATGTTTTTATCTCATTCTTACGATCACCGTGTTGTAAATGGGGCACTTGGCGGACTGTTTGTTAAAGCCGTAAAAGACTATTTAGAAGCTTGGGATGTAAACCAAGATATTTAAAACATAAATTTCATAAATTGAGCCTACTAAAATTGGTTGGTTTTTTTTACACCAATAACATTAAATAGATTTACATCTTAAAAAACTGTATTTAAATGAATCTCATTCTTAAAAAACCCATCTGTTTTTTCGATCTAGAAACAACGGGAATAAACATATCAAAAGACAGAATTGTAGAAATTGCTATTTTAAAAGTATTTCCAGACGGTACAGAGGAATCTAAAACATGGTTGGTAAATCCAGAAATGCCAATTCCGCAAGAGGTTACAGAAATTCATGGTATTTCAGATGCAGATGTTGCCGATGCTCCAACTTTTAAAGAGCTCGCAAAGGATGTTTATGGCATGATAAAAGATTCAGATTTAGGAGGTTTTAATTCTAATCGTTTCGATATTCCGCTATTAGCTGAAGAAATGCTTCGTGCAGAAGTCGATTTTGATATGAAAAGCACTTTAGCTGTAGATGTACAAACCATTTTTCATAAAATGGAACAGCGTACACTAAGTGCAGCTTATAAGTTTTACTGCGGAAAAGATTTAGAAAATGCACACAGTGCAGCAGCAGATACTCTTGCGACTTACGAAGTGTTAAAAGCACAGGTTGAGAGATATGAAGAATTGGAAAATAACACAAAGTTTCTTTCAGAATTTAGTAGCAGAAAGCAATTTGCTGATTTTGCTGGATTTATAGCTTTTAATAAAGCAGGAGAAGAGTGTTTCGCTTTCGGAAAACATAAAAATAAAAAAGTATTAGATGTGTTAAATGATGAACCAGGTTATTTTGGTTGGTTGTTAAATGCCGATTTTCCGTTGTATACAAAAAAGGTATTAACGGCGATTAAATTAAGAAGTTTTAATAATAAATTGAATTAATTTTAAGGTCTTTACAGTATGAAGCTAATTTGTATAGGAAGAAATTATACCGAGCATATAAAAGAGTTAGAGAATGAAAAACCAACAGATCCTGTTGTGTTTTTAAAACCTGACACGGCTATTCTTTTAAAAAAACAGCCGTTTTTTATTCCGGATTTTTCTGATGATGTGCATTATGAAGTTGAGGTTTTAGTAAAAATCAATAAAGTAGGAAAGCACATCGATAAAAAATTCGCACACAAGTATTATGATGAAATTGGTTTAGGAATCGATTTTACAGCGAGAGATTTACAAGCGAAACTGAAAGCAAAAGGACTGCCTTGGGAGAAAGCAAAAGCATTTGATGGCTCTGCAGTTGTAGGTAAATGGATTCTAAAAAGTGATATTTCAGACTTAAATCAGTTAAATTTTTCATTAAAAAAGAACGAAAATACTGTCCAAAACGGAAATACGAGTCACATGCTCTGGAAAATCGATGAGTTAATAGAATGTGTGTCAAAATATTTCACTTTAAAGATAGGAGACATTATCTTTACTGGAACACCATCTGGAGTTGGCCCCGTAGCTACTAATGATGTACTGAAAGGATATATAGAAGATCAAGAAATGTTTTCAATAACAGTAAAATAAGATGGAACAACATTATAAATTATATAGGGTAAGGGAGTTAGCAGATAACGATGAGGAATTTGTGCGGGCCTTGGCTTTAACTTTTTTAGAAGAAATTCCAGAAGATTTAAAAGTTTTAAAAAAAGCAGTTCAGGAAAATAATTATAACGAAACCTACCAAGTGGCTCATAAATTAAAGCCAACGATAGATCTCTTTGAGATTTGTGTTTTAGATGAACTTATAATTGTTCAGGAATGGGGTAGGTTAGAACAGAAAAAAGTAGACATTACTTCTACTTTTAATACCGTGATTACTGCAATAGAATTAGCAGTTTCAGAAATTAAATCAGATTTCGATATTTCATAATGCAAGCAGAAATAATTACCATTGGCGATGAAATTCTCATTGGCCAAATTATAGACACAAATTCGGCATATATAGCTCAAGCTCTAAATAAAATTGGAGTTTCAGTATATCAAATCACCTCTATTCAAGATGATAAAACGCATATTTTAAAGGCTTTAAAAGAAGCCGAAGGAAATGCGGATATTATTATTATAACAGGTGGATTAGGACCGACAAAAGACGATATTACTAAGCATACTCTTGCTGAATATTTTAACGATACATTAGAGTTAGATGAAGCCGTATTGAAGCATGTTCAAGGCATTTTTGCAAAATATTCGGCGAATCCCATTTCACAATTAAATGTAAATCAAGCTTTAGTGCCTTCAATGGCGTCGGTTTTACATAATGAATATGGAACTGCTCCCGGTATGTGGATTGAAAGCGATAATAAAGTTTTTGTCTCACTTCCAGGAGTGCCTTTTGAAATGAAAGGCTTAATAGATTCTGATGTTATTCCTCGTATTCAAAAAAAATATAAATGTCCGTTTATCATGCATAAAACCTACATGACGTATGGTTTAGGCGAGAGCGCTTTGGCCGAACGGATCGAAGCTTGGGAAGATGCATTACCAAAAGAAATTAAACTAGCTTATTTGCCTAATATTGGTAAAGTGCGTTTAAGACTATCTGCGAAAGGATTGGATAAAGCAGCTATTATTACAGAGATGGATAGGCAAGAGCAGTTATTAATGCCTCAAATTAAAGATGTTTTTGTAGGTATTGAAGGTTTCGAAGATACGATGGAAGAACAAATAGGTAAAACACTAACTGTTTTGGGGCAATCAGTTTCTACAGCCGAAAGTTGTACAGGAGGAAGAATTGCAGAACAATTTACATCGCATCCAGGAGCATCGGAATATTTTAAGGGTAGTGTTGTGAGTTATGCGACACAAGCTAAAATTGATGTTTTAAATATCCCTGAAGCACTTATTTTAGAACATTCTGTAGTAAGTTCGGAAGTCGCAGAAGCGATGGCGAAAAGTGCTTTAAAAATGTTTAATTCAGATTATGCAATTGCCACAACAGGTAATGCAGGACCAAGTAAAGCGACCGATAAGGAGGAATTGGGAACTGTATTTATAGCAATTGCTTCTAAAACAGGTGTGTATTCAGAGAAATTTAACCTTGGTAATTTACGAATTAAAGTTGTTAACAAGGCGGTAGACAAGGCGTTAGGAATGCTTCAAAAAGAAATATTAAAAAATAGATGTTAATTAAGTTGTTATAATACAAACAATTCGTATATTTGCACCTCGTTTTGAAATAACAATATTAAAGTTTAGAAAGAATGTCAAGAGTTTGTGAACTTACAGGTAAGAAGGCAATGGTAGGGAATAATGTATCTCACGCTATGAACAAAACTAAGCGCAGATTTGATGCGAATTTAGTTAAAAAGCGTTTTTACATTCCTGAAGAAGATAAGTGGGTAACTTTAAAAGTATCTACATCAGCATTGAAAACCATCAACAAAATAGGAATTTCAGCTGCTATAAAAGAAGCTAAATCTAAAGGGTTTTTAAAATAAGCCTCTTATAAAATAATAGAACAATGGCAAAGAAAGGTAACAGAGTCCAAGTAATATTAGAGTGCACTGAGCACAAAGAATCTGGGGTAGCAGGAACTTCTAGATATATTACTACAAAAAATAAGAAAAATACTCCGGATAGAATGGAAATTAAAAAATTCAACCCTATCCTGAAGAAAATGACTATTCATAAAGAAATAAAATAATTGAGTCATGGCAAAGAAATCAGTAGCAACATTACAAACAGGGTCTAAAAGATTAACTAAAGCTATAAAAATGGTAAAATCTGATAAAACAGGTGCTTACACTTTTGTAGAAGGAATCATGACTCCAGAACAAGTAACAGACTTCTTGAGTAAAAAATAAATTTATTTTTTATCATTAAAAGATATTTAAGCTGCTTTCTATTAAGAAAGCAGCTTTTGTTTTATATTTACATTTGAAATCGTGACAAAATTTCTGCTTTATTGTATTAGGCAGGTATTTTGTATTAAGAGTTTTAAAAGTTGCTAACCGTAAAGGCTAGTATAACCATACTTAAGTACATAAATTCTAAATGACAACCAATGAGCTTTTTTAAAAAAATATTTTCTTCAGAAAAAAAAGAAACACTAGATAAAGGGTTAGAAAAATCTAAATCTAGTTTTTTTGATAAATTAAGTAAAGCAGTTGCTGGTAAATCTAAAGTAGATGACGATGTATTAGATAATCTGGAAGAAATTCTAGTGTCTAGCGATGTTGGTGTAGATACTACTTTAAAAATTATCAAGCGTATTGAAGCGCGTGTTGAAAAAGATAAATATTTAGGAACAGACGAACTTAATAAAATTCTTAGACAAGAAATAGCAGGTCTATTATCTGAAACGAATTCTGGTGAAGATACAGAATATACAATTCCTGGAAACAAGAAACCATACGTAATTATGGTTGTAGGTGTAAATGGTGTTGGTAAAACAACCACTATTGGTAAACTCGCTTATCAGTTTAAAAAGAAAGGTTTTAATGTCGTTTTAGGTGCTGCAGACACGTTTAGAGCGGCAGCTATCGATCAGTTACAAGTATGGGCAGATCGTGTAGATGTACCAATTGTAAAACAAGTTATGGGTAGTGATCCTGCATCTGTTGCCTTTGATGCGCTACAATCAGGAGTGTCTCAAAATGCAGATGTGATTATTATTGATACTGCTGGACGTTTACATAATAAAGTTAATTTAATGAATGAGTTAACTAAAGTGAAACGTGTTATGCAAAAAGTGATAGGCGATGCGCCTCACGATGTGTTGTTAGTTTTAGATGGTTCTACAGGTCAGAATGCATTCGAACAGGCAAAACAGTTTACAGCAGCTACAGAAGTAACATCGTTAGCCGTTACTAAACTAGATGGTACAGCAAAAGGTGGTGTAGTTATAGGTATCAGCGATCAGTTTAAAATTCCAGTTAAATATATTGGAGTGGGTGAAGGTATTGAAGACTTACAGGTATTTAATAAATATGAGTTTGTAGATTCTTTCTTTAAATAAGAATCTTTATATAAAAAATTTTAAAAGCCTCGATACATTAAATGTATCGAGGCTTTTTTGTTTTTATTAATATGCATTCAATTCTTTAATACTAAATCATTACGTATCTTTGCACTCTGAAATTTTGATATGAGAACTAAATCACTTAAAAAGAATAAAATCAACGTAATAACTCTTGGTTGTAGTAAGAATGTATACGACAGCGAAGTGTTAATGGGACAGCTTAAGGCTAGCGGAAAAGACGTTGTACATGAAGAAGAAGGTAATATCGTTGTAATTAATACATGTGGTTTTATCAATAATGCCAAGGAAGAAAGTGTGAATACCATTTTAGAATTCATGCAGAAAAAAGAAGATGGTGAAGTTGATAAAGTATTTGTTACCGGATGTTTGTCTGAACGTTATAAGCCAGATTTACAAAAGGAAATACCTAACGTAGATGAGTATTTCGGAACAACAGAATTACCTGCATTATTAAAAGCTTTAGGAGCAGACTATAAACACGAATTAATAGGTGAGCGTTTAACAACAACACCTAAGAATTATGCGTATTTAAAAATTGCCGAAGGTTGCGATCGTCCGTGTAGTTTTTGTGCAATTCCTATTATGCGTGGTAAGCATAAGTCGACTCCTATAGAAGAAATTGTTATTGAAGCTGAGAAATTAGCTGCAAAAGGTGTGAAAGAATTAATTCTTATCGCTCAAGATTTAACTTACTACGGATTAGATATTTATAAAAAACGTAATCTTGCCGAATTACTTGAAGCTTTAGTGAAAGTAGATGGTATAGAATGGATTCGTTTACATTATGCATTCCCAACGGGATTCCCAATGGATGTGTTAGATATCATGAACCGTGAACCTAAGATTTGTAATTATATAGATATTCCTTTACAACATATCTCAGATCGTATTCTTAAAAGTATGCGTCGTGGTACAACTCAAGAGAAGACAACCAAGTTATTACAGGAATTTAGAAAGGCAGTTCCTAACATGACGATTCGTACAACACTTATTGTAGGATATCCAGGTGAAACCGAAGAGGATTACCAGACATTAAAACAATGGGTTCAAGATATGCGTTTCGAACGTTTAGGTTGTTTTACGTATTCTCATGAAGAAAATACACATGCTTATTTATTAGAAGATGATGTCCCTCAAGATGTAAAGCAAGATCGTGCTAACGAGATTATGGAAATTCAATCTCAAATTTCTTGGGAATTGAATCAAGCTAAAATCGGACAAGAATTTAAAGTGGTTATCGACAGAAAAGAAGGTAATTATTTTGTTGGTCGTACCGAATTTGATTCTCCAGATGTAGATAACGAAGTATTAATAGATGCAACTAAAAACTATTTAAAAACAGGTGAATTTGCTCAAGTTGTAATTACTGAAGCAGCAGATTTCGATTTGTATGCTGAAGTAGCAAAATAGAGTTAAAAATATATGAGTAAATAAGGTGTTTTAATGTAAGTTAAAGCACCTTTTTTCGTTTAATGTTCTATTGTTGTTTGTACAACAATCTTAACTAATTTTTTAGATTTGAAAATTCTAATAACTGTATATTTACAATAAATTTGATTTATTTATGCCAACTGACTGCGTTCCGTTTAGAGATACCCAATATTTTTCATCACTAATTTGTGATTATTTAGAAGAAAAACCTGAATTAAAACGGTTCTACAATCGTTTTCCTAGCCTTGAGAATTTTGAAGCTCAGATAAAAGAAAAATCGGATTTTACAGGATTGTCAGCTTCTCATAGGCAAGTTTTAGCATCGGTATTGGAACAACAATATGCCGATTTAAAACCTTCGGAAGCTACGCAGTTAAATATTTCACTTTTAAAAGAATCCAATACTTTTACCGTTACCACTGGACATCAATTAAATCTGTTCACTGGGCCGTTGTATTTCTTATATAAAATTGTATCGACCATTAATTTAACTAAGGAATTAAAGGTTGCTTACCCAAATCAGCATTTTGTACCCATCTACTGGATGGCTACCGAAGATCATGATTTCGACGAAATTAATTACTTCAACTTTAAAGGAAAGAAAATTCAATGGAATCGTAAAGATGGAGGAGCAGTTGGAGAATTTTCTACAAAAGGCTTAGATGCTGTTTTCGAATTATACACTAAAGAATTAGGTATTGGAAAAGCTGCAGATGAATTGCGAACATTGTTTTCTGAAGCGTATCTGAAACATGACAATCTTGCAGATGCGACAAGGTATTTAGCAAATTTTTTATTTTCAGATTTAGGTTTGGTGATTATAGATGCGAATCAGAAAGATTTAAAACGTGCTTTTATACCCTATATAGAACAAGATATTCTGTCTCAGATTTCCTCGCAAGAAGTCTCTAAGACGAACGAATTACTTACGGCAATTCCAGAGACAGATTATAATATTCAAGTTAATCCTCGAGAGATCAATTTGTTCTATTTATCTAAAAACAGTCGTGAACGTATTATTTTCGAAGATGATGTATATAAAGTAATCAACACGAAAATCACATTCTCTAAAGATGAAATTCTGAAGGAAATACATGAATCTCCAGAACGTTTTTCGCCAAATGTAATTATGCGTCCGTTATATCAGGAAGTCATTTTACCAAACTTATGCTATATTGGTGGAGGAGGAGAATTGGCTTATTGGTTGCAATTGAAGGATTACTTTGTAGCTGTAAAAGTGCCATTTCCGATGTTGTTGTTAAGAAATTCAGTTTTAATAAAAACACAGCAACAAGCTAAAAAATTAGACAATTTAGAGATTACTAATCGTGATTTGTTTTTAAAACGCGACACATTCATAAATAAAAAAGTGAGAAAAATTTCGAATATAGATATCGATTTTTCATCACAAAAAGAACATCTTCAACAACAATTTGAAGGCATGTATACTTTAGCCGAACAAACAGACGCTTCATTTTTAGGTGCTGTAAAAGCACAAGAGCACAAGCAGATCAAAGGCTTAGAACATTTGGAAAAACGATTGTTAAAAGCACAAAAAAAGAAATTAGCCGATCAGGTTTCGCGAATGACAGATTTACAAAATCAATTATTTCCGAATCAAAGTTTGCAAGAACGGGCTACAAATTTTTCTGAATTATATCTTGAGTTTGGAGACCAATTAATCCCACAGTTAGTGTTAGATTTGCAACCATTGAAACAAGAATTTTTAATACTCAATTTGTGAAAAATAGCATGCATAAAGTAGATTTGGATTTGGTAGAGATGACCTTGGATGTCATGAAATATGCCATTGAAAGAATTTCTACTACCGAACGTAAAATAGGTAAACCTAAAAAGGCCGAAGAATTAAAAGCTTTGGTTGGAGAAACGATTACCGAAAAAGGAATAGGTGGAGAAGTCGCTTTTAATTTATGGAAAAAGCATTTAGTGAAAGCCAATGTACCTGTAGACCATCCTAGAAATCTTGCATTTGTTCCTGCAGCACCAACACGTGCAGCTATTATGTTCGATTTAGTAACTTCAGCATCTAGTATTCACGGCGCATATTGGATGGAAGGTGCAGGTGGGATTTTCTGTGAAAACGAAGCTATGAAATGGATTGTATCTCTAACTGGATTGCCAGAAGGCGCTTTTGGAGTATTTACAAGTGGTGGTACAGCAGCAAATCTTTCAGCAATTGTTACGGCAAGAGAATATTGGAGAAGTCTTAAAGATGCTCATAAAAATCAAAAAGGATTAATTATTACCTCTATTGGTGCGCATTCTTCTATAAAAGCTATGGCAAAAGTAGCCGATTTAGACGTATTATTAGTCGATACTGAAGACCGTTTAGAAGGTGTAGATTTGCAAAAAACAATAGATAGCTTATCAGCAGATCAGCGTGAACGTTTGTTTGCCGTTGTCGCTACTGGAGGAACAACAAATGCTGGAATTATAGACGATTTGGAAGCGATTTCTGCGATATGTAAAACAGAAAATTTGTGGTTGCATGTAGATGCTGCTTATGGAGGAGGTGCTTTAGTTGCCGATTCTGTAAGACATTTATTTAATGGAATTGAAAATGCAGATAGTATCACAATCGATCCTCATAAATGGATGTTTTCACCTTATGATTGTGGAGCCGTTTTATATAGAGATCCAGAATTAGCTAAAAACGCACACTCACAACAAGGATCGTATTTAGATATTTTTAAAGATGAAGGTGCTCATGGGTTTAATCCAACCGATTATCAAATACAATTAACCCGTCGTGTACGTGGATTACCTTTATGGTTTTCATTAGCAACACACGGAACAGATCGTTATAAAGAAGCTGTAGAGCGTGGTATTGAATTGGCACAAATTGCAGGCCGATTAATTTCTGCACATCCTGATGTAGAATTAGTTCGCGATCCAAGTTTATCTTGTGTGTTATACAGAAGAATAGGATGGACACCTGAAGATTATACACATTGGACTTACGAAAATCATGAAAAAGGATTTGCACTTGTAACACCTACAAAATGGAAATCTGGAGATACTTATGAAACGGTTTCACGATTCTGTTTTATAAATCCTGACACGACAGAGCAGGATATCGAAGAAATATTGAAAACAATGGAATAAAGTTTGTCTCAAACTTTTCAAATAAAATATAAATATTAATTTTGCGCATGCAACACGACAAGGTATTAATTTTAGACTTCGGATCGCAATACACACAGCTTATTGCCCGTAGAGTTCGAGAACTCAACATTTATTCCGAAATACACCCATTTAATAAAATTCCAACCGATATAGAAAGCTATAAGGCTGTTATACTCTCTGGAAGTCCAATTTCTGTAAGAGGAGAAGACGCTTTACATCCCGAATTAGAACATATTCGTACTAAAAAGCCTTTATTGGCAGTATGTTATGGTGCGCAATATTTAGCACATTTTTCTGGTGGAGAAGTAGCGCCTTCTAGCACTCGCGAATATGGTCGTGCTAACTTGTCTTATATTAAAGATAACGAAGTGTTTTTTGAAAATATTTCAGAAGGTAGCCAAGTTTGGATGAGCCACAGCGACACGATTAAAACGTTACCAACACATGGTGTTTTAATAGCGAGTACAAACGACGTTGCTAATGCAGCATATAAAATTGAAGGCGAAGAAACGTACGCGATTCAATTTCACCCTGAAGTATATCACTCTACGGATGGGAAACAATTATTAGAAAACTTTTTAGTTAAAATAGCGGGTCTTAAACAAGACTGGACACCAGACTCTTTTGTTGAAGAAACCGTTGCGGCTATTCAAGCAAAAGTAGGGAACGATAAAGTGGTTTTAGGCTTATCAGGAGGTGTAGATTCTACAGTTGCCGCTGTGCTTTTAAACAAAGCGATTGGAGAAAACTTATATTGTATTTTCGTAAATAATGGATTACTTCGTAAAAATGAATTCGAAAGCGTTTTAAAACAATACGAAGGCATGGGACTTAATGTAAAAGGTGTAGATGCTTCAAAGCGTTTCCTAGAAGCATTGGTAGGTCTTGAAGATCCTGAGAAAAAACGTAAAGCTATTGGAAACTCATTTATTGAGGTTTTCGATGATGAAGCTCATAAATTAACCGATGTAAAATGGTTAGCTCAAGGGACTATTTATCCAGATGTTATTGAAAGTGTTTCTGCTACAGGCGGACCTTCTGCAACGATAAAGAGTCATCATAATGTTGGTGGATTACCAGACTTTATGAAACTTAAAATTGTTGAACCTTTACGTGCTATTTTTAAAGATGAAGTTAGACGTGTAGGTGCCACTTTAGGTATCGATCCGGAATTATTAGGTCGTCATCCGTTCCCAGGACCAGGACTTGGAATACGTATTTTGGGAGATATAACTGCTGAAAAAGTGCGTATATTACAAGAAGTAGATGCAATCTTTATTAACGGATTAAAAGAATGGGGCTTATATGATAAAGTATGGCAAGCAGGCGCCATGTTATTGCCAGTGAATAGCGTTGGAGTTATGGGTGATGAGCGTACATACGAAAAATGCGTAGCACTTAGAGCTGTTGAAAGTACCGATGGAATGACTGCAGATTGGGTAAATTTACCTTACGAGTTTTTACAAAAAACATCGAACGATATAATAAATAAAGTAAAAGGCGTTAATAGAGTAGTATACGATATTAGCTCGAAACCACCTGCAACAATAGAGTGGGAATAAAAGTATATTAAAATAATTTTTTTCGAATTAAACCATATTGAATGAAAAAGTTTTTAGTCGTTTTTGTAATGCTTTTAATGGTGACTAGCCATGTGTTTGCTCAAAATTATAAGACACATAAAGTAACACAAAATGAGAAAATAGAGGATATTGCCAAAGTATATATGGTAACTGTTAACGATATATATGCATTAAATCCTGATGCTAAAAATGGATTGAGACCCAATATGGTTTTAATTATTCCAAAAACCCAAGTTCAAGCAGAATTGTCTACGGTTAAGGAAATTACAAGTTATAAGCAAATTCGTATAAAGCGTAAAGAAACACTTTATAGCATTGCAAAGGAATATAAAGTTACTGAGGATGAAATTAAAAAGGCGAACACTTTTTTATATTCAGAACCCTTAAGAAAAGGCACAAAAGTTAGAATTCCAATCTTTACAACTAAACAGGTTTTAGAAGAAGTGGCTACAGTTGTCGATTTAACAAAGCCTTACGTGGTATTGCCTAAAGAAGGCAAATGGCGTGTGGCTTATAAGTTTGGAATTACTATTGAAGATTTAGAAGCTTTAAATCCAGATATGGCCGAAGTTTTAAAAGTAGGAGATACAATTAGAGTACCAAATATTCCAGATACGAATGAAAAGGTTGTCGAAGAAAAATACGATTATTACGAAGTACAACCTAAAGAAGGTTTTTACCGCTTAAAGGTAAAATTAGGATTAGAGAAATCTGAACTTGAAGCCTTGAATCCGCAATTAGTAGGATCCGAATTAAAGGTTGGGATGGTGCTTAAAGTGCCTAAAAAAGTAGATGATGATGTGACAGGAATGATTTCAGATAATACTTTAGTTGCTTCCGATTTAGAGAAAAGAAAATTTAATTCAGGTACAAAACACATCGCCGTTTTATTGCCATTTAATCTGAATAAAGTGTCTTTCGATTCTATTCAGGGTACAATGAATCAAATTCGAAAAGATAGCTATTTAAATTTCTCTTTAGAATTTCAATCCGGTGTATTAATTGCCTTAGATTCACTAAAGAAATTAGGCGTTTCTGCAAAAGTTGATGTGTACGATACCGAAAATAAAACGAGTACGATTAGCAATTTAATTCGCGATCATAATTTTGAAGAATTAGATGCTATTATTGGCCCGTTAACCCAGTCTAGTGTGGAATATGCTGCAGACAAATTAAGTATTTATAATGTGCCTGTTGTGTCTCCAATAACTAAAACAGTTAAATTATCGAACAATACATTTCAATCTCGACCTGCTGAAGGCTTATTGAAAAATAAAATTTTAAATTATTTTAAAGCACGTGATAGTTTAACTAATACTATTTTAATTTTCGACTCTAAAAGTGAATTAAAAAGTGGTGATTTAAAATCGGCTTTTGTTGGAGCATCTGTAGTGAGGTCTCGAAAAGATAAAAACGGTAAGGAGGGATTTTATATTCAGGTTTCAGACATTTCTAAATATCTAAAACCAGGTAAAAATGTTGTGTTTTTAGAAACAGAAATCGCCGGTTATGCTTCTAATGTTACAGGTATTTTAAATTCATTAAACACAGAAAATATTCAAATTGTGTTGGCAACAACAGAAATGAATGATGCTTTCGAGAGTAGCGAAGTTTCTAATCAGCATTTGTCTAATTTACATTTTCACTATGCATCCATTTCAAAATCTTTTGATGATGATTTAGATAACGGATTTGTAAAAACATATACCGAAATTTATGGTTTAACACCTAATAAAATTGCCGTAAGAGGTTTTGATGTTACTATGGATGTTGTGCTTAGATTGATGACTTCAACAAACTTATACGATTCTGTAAGTGATGCTCCTTTAACCGAATATGTTGAAAATAAATTTGCATACAAAAAGACACCTTTTGGTGGGTATTATAACGATGCCGTGTATTTATTGAAATACGATGATTTAAAAATTGTTGAAGTAAAAGATTAAAATTATGACTTCTAAAGTAACATATCTAGGTGGTTTACATACCGAAAACTTACATATCCAATCTGGAAATACATTTGTAACAGATGCTCCTGTTGATAATAATGGTAAAGGAGAAGCCTTTTCTCCAACAGATACTGTTGCGACAGGATTAGCGAATTGTATGATGACTGTAATGGGAATTAAAGCAAGCGGTTTAAATGTAAATATGGAAGGAACTACTGCAGAAGTAACCAAAACGATGTCTATAGACCCAAGAAGGATTTCTAAAATAGAAGTTGTCTTTCATTTTCCATTTCAAGCAGATGATAAAACGCGTAAAATTTTAGAGCATACAGCAAATACGTGTCCTGTACATTTTAGTCTTCATCCAGATATTGAAAAAGTTATTACTTTCAATTGGAAGTAAATTAAAGACGCTGTAATTCTTATTACAACTTACAGTTTAGCAATATCAAAAAACACATGTATTATGGATCAGCTTAATCGAGATATTTTAATTGAGTTGGCACATACCAAAATGCCATACGGGAAATATAAAGATCGATTTTTAATAGATTTACCCGAGTTTTATGTGGTTTGGTATAATAATAAAGGTTTTCCTAAAGGAAAAATAGGAGATCAGTTGCGAATGGTTTACGAATTAAAATTGAACGGATTAGAAGATCTTATTCGGAATATCAAGCAAAAATATCCGAATCCTAAAACGAATTAATTTATTTTTAATTATTCTAAACGTATAAGATATCTCTCTTTATAAATCGATTTTTAATCAATCTATAAATAACTAGAGAAATGTAACCATTAGCTTTCTTATTTTGTTGAAAACTTTAGATTTAAAAAAGCATAATTTTTATATATCACAAATAATATGCTTATATATAATAGATTAGAGTTGTTTTAGGTGAGTGTAATGAGATTATTAAAGTGTTCATGTTTTAATCGGAATTAAAATAGATAACCGTACTTAATTGTCAATTGTTCTTTGTAAATTTGCCTGCGTTTAAAAGCGCATCATGACAACTACAACAAAGTATATTTTCGTAACCGGCGGTGTTACATCTTCATTAGGAAAAGGAATTATTGCCGCATCATTGGCAAAATTACTGCAATCTCAAGGTTACAGAGTAACAATTCAAAAATTAGACCCTTATATTAATGTAGACCCAGGTACATTGAATCCTTACGAACATGGTGAATGTTATGTTACGGATGATGGTGCAGAAACAGATTTGGATTTAGGTCATTACGAGCGTTTTTTAAACACGCCTACAAGTCAAGCAAACAATGTTACTACAGGTAAAATTTACCAAAGCGTTATTGAAAAAGAACGTCGTGGTGAATTTCTAGGGAAAACGGTTCAAGTTATTCCTCATATTACAGACGAAATTAAAGAACGTATTCAGATTTTAGGAAAGTCAGGTAATTACGATATCGTAATTACTGAGATTGGAGGAACTGTAGGAGATATTGAGTCGTTACCATATATTGAGGCGGTTAGACAATTGCGTTGGGATTTAGGTGAAGATAATGGTCTTGTGATCCATTTAACTTTAGTACCCTATTTATCTGCAGCTGGAGAATTAAAAACAAAACCGACACAGCACAGTGTAAAAACCTTAATGGAAAGTGGTGTGCAAGCAGATATTTTAGTTTGTAGAACAGAGCATAATTTACCAAAAGATTTACGTAAAAAATTAGCATTGTTTTGTAATGTACGTGAAGAAGCCGTTATTCAATCTATCGATGCTTCAACCATTTACGATGTTCCAAATTTAATGTTGGAAGAAGGTTTAGATAAAGTAGTCCTTAAAAAACTAAATTTAAATAGTAGTGTTCCTGATTTAACGAGATGGAATGAGTTTTTAAAACGTCATAAAAATCCAACTTCAGAAATTACCATTGGTTTAATTGGTAAATATGTAGAATTACAAGATTCTTACAAATCAATTTTAGAAGCTTTTATTCATGCAGGTGCAGAAAACGAAGTAAAGGTTAATGTAGAACCAATCCATTCAGAATATATAAATGCCGATAATGCCAAACTAAAATTAGCACATTTAAATGGTGTTTTAGTTGCTCCAGGTTTTGGAGAGCGTGGTATTGAAGGGAAAATAGATGCTGTACGTTATGTAAGAGAAAACAATATTCCGTTTTTAGGAATTTGTTTAGGAATGCAAATGGCCGTTATTGAATATTCTAGAAATGTATTAGGTATAGCAGATGCAAATTCTACCGAAATGGATTCTAAAACTTCAAATCCAGTAATTAGTATTATGGAGGAGCAAAAGAATGTTACAGACATGGGAGGAACGATGCGTTTAGGCTCTTGGGAATGTTCTTTAACAGACGATAGTATTGCTAAAAAAGTTTATGGGTCGGAAATTATTGAAGAGCGCCACAGACACCGTTATGAATTTAATAGTGATTATAGAAAGCAAATTGAGGCAGCAGGAATGATTGCCACTGGAGTAAACCCAAAAACAAATTTAGTCGAGATTGTAGAAGTACCATCTCACCCTTGGTTTGTTGGTGTACAATATCATCCAGAATATAAGAGTACCGTGGCAAATCCACATCCTTTATTTATAGCGTTTGTAAAAGCGGCTTTAGAAAACAAGAAAAAATAAGTGCCACATTGTCAAAAATTAAAAAGTGGTCACCTTTTTGAGTACTATACTCACACTAAGAAATTTTTCGATTTAAACCGAATTATTTCAATTTATACTTAGAATATAATTAAATGGAAGAAAAGAAATTAGACCTTAATTCGGTCGTAGGATTTATCCTAATCTTTGGAATTTTAATGTTTATGCTTTGGCAAAATCAGCCAACTCCAGAAGAGGAAGCAGCTCAGGAGAAAGCCAAACAAGAACAAGTTGAAGCTGAGAAATTAGAAGAAAAACAACAAGAAACATTAGAAATTTCAACTGAAGATTTTTCAGTAACAGCAGCTACAGATTCTGTACAATTAGCTGGACTTAAAAATAAATTAGGAGCTTTTGCGTATTCTTCAACGTTACCTTCAGCATCAAATACCGAAACTGAAGTTAAAACCGAATTATTTGATTTAAAATTCAGTAATAAAGGTGGATATCTTTCAGAACTTCGTCTTAGAAAATTCGATAATTACGATTCTCTTCCAGTATACCTTATTAAAGATAAAAACATTGCTTTCAACATTAGTTTTGGAACAACAGATAGCCGAGTTTTAAATACTCAGGATTTATATTTTGAACCAACAATAACTAAAAATGGTGATAACACCGTAGTTTCTATGAAACTTAAAGTGTCCGAATCTAAGTTTTTAGAATACCGTTATGAGTTGAAACCAGATAATTATATGGTAGATTTTACTATCAGATCTCAAGGTTTAGGCGATATAATTAATAGCTCTCAAGCTGTTGATTTAAATTGGAAACAAAAAATGTATCGTGGTGATAAAAGTGTGGAATACGAAAATCGTTATACACGTTTAACTTACCAACACGACGATGGAAAAGTTGGAAAGTTAAGTCCAACAGGAGAAGATGACGAAATAGAAGAAGATGTCACTTGGTTATCTTACAGGCAACATTTCTTCAGTTCTATTTTAGTTACAGAAAAGCCTTTTAAAACTGTAGATTTCTTTTCTGAAGATTTAGTAGAAAAAGGGGATGACGATGCGGTATTTACAAAATTATTCACATCTAAAATACCATTAGAATTACAAAGTGGAGAAATTAATGAGCCTTTAAAGCTTTATTTCGGACCTACAGATATTAACGTTCTTAAGCATTACGCTTATAGTTTAGACGATAGTATCCCTTATGGTTGGGGTATTTTTGGTTGGATTAACCGTTATGTATTCGTACCTGTATTTGCCTTTTTAAGTGGCATGTTACCTTACGGAATCGCCATTATAGTAATGACTATTTTAGTTAGAATTGTAATGTCTCCAGTAACATACAAATCGTATTTATCTCAGGCAAAAATGAAAATACTTAAACCAGAGATTAACGAAATAAACGATAAGTTTAAGGATAATGCCATGAAAAAGCAACAAGCTACAATGGCCTTATACAGCAAAGCAGGTGCAAGCCCTATGGCAGGGTGTTTACCTGGATTATTACAAATTCCAGTATTCTATGCTTTGTTTCAGTTCTTTCCTTCGGCATTCGATTTAAGACACAAAAGTTTCCTTTGGGCAGACGATTTATCATCTTATGATACCATTGCAGAATTACCGTTTAAGATTCCTTTTTATGGAGATCATATTAGTTTATTCCCAATATTAGCATCTGTAGCCATTTTCTTTTATATGAAAATGACAACAGGACAACAAGTGGCATCTCAACCAACGCAAGAAGGTATGCCTGATATGGGAAAAATGATGAAGTATATGATTTATTTCTCTCCTATAATGATGTTAGTATTCTTTAACAATTACGCATCAGGTTTGAGTTTGTATTATTTTGTATCTAACTTAATTACTATTGGTATTATGTTAGTAATTAAAAACTTCATTATTGATGAAGATAAAATTCACGCAAAAATTCAAGAGAATAAGAAGAAGCCCAAAAAGGAGAATCGTTTTCAGAAGAAAATGAAGGACATGATGGAGCAGGCAGAACAGCAAAAACAACTTAAAAAATAATTTAAAGCTGCCTTAATTGGCAGCTTTTTTGTTACTTGTGATTTTTAAGAACGTTATTATGAAAAAATTATTATCTCTTTTAATATTGTGTATTGTAAGTACTGCAATGGCACAAAGCATAAATCAGTTAGACGCTAACGGAAAACGAGAAGGTGTTTGGAAAAAGAATTTCGATAACACAAATATCATAAGGTACGAGGGCCAGTTTTCTCATGGGAAGGAAATAGGGACTTTTAAGTTTTATAAGAAGACAGGAAATACTTCAACCTTATCTGCCGTTAAAGAATTTAATCCAAATAATGATATAGCTAAAGTTGAGTTCTTAACATCTACTAAAAAAGTGATTAGTAAAGGTGAAATGAATGGCAAATTATATATCGGAGAATGGAAATACTACCATAAAAATTCAGATAAAATCATGATTATCGAAACCTTTAACGATAATGGTAAATTAGAAGGTGAGCGTTTGGTGTATTATGATAATGGAAAAATTGCAGAACGTGCTTTTTATAAAAATGGTTTGCTTGAAGGTAAGTCGACTTGGTACTCGGAAAAAGAAATTGTTTTAAAAGAGTTTAATTATAAAAACAATCTTTTGCAAGGGATGTCTAAATATTACGACCTAGATGGGAATTTACTTGCAGAAGGTGCTTATAAACACGACAAGAAAGTTGGGACTTGGAACTATTATAAAGATGGAGAATTAGACGATACTAAGGATTTTACAAACTATAGTAAAAATCCAGCGAAACAATAAAATATTTATAAAATCCCCTGATTAGGACTATCCTAATTCGGGAGGTTTTCTTTCCTAAATGCATACTTTTGCATGATTAAACTATAAAAAATGAAACGAGTAATTGTTGGACTTTCGGGTGGTGTAGATTCTAGCGTTGCAGCATATGTATTACAGCAACAAGGCTATGAGGTTATCGGGCTTTTTATGAAAAATTGGCACGACGACTCTGTAACTATTTCAGATGAATGTCCTTGGCTTGAAGATAGTAATGATGCTATGTTGGTTGCCGAAAAACTAGGTATTCCTTTTCAAACAGTCGATTTAAGTGAGCAATATAAAGAGCGTATTGTAGATTATATGTTTAAAGAATACGAAAACGGACGTACTCCTAATCCAGATGTGCTTTGTAATCGTGAGATTAAGTTTGATGTGTTTATGAAAATCGCGTTAGAACTAGGAGCAGATTATGTGGCTACCGGACATTATTGTAGAAAAGGCATTATAAATGAAGGCGAAAATGAAATCTATCAGCTTTTGGCTGGTGCAGATGGTAATAAAGATCAATCGTATTTTTTATGTCAATTATCGCAAAATCAATTAGCGAAAGCTTTATTTCCAATTGGTGAATTAACTAAACCTGAAGTCCGTAAAATTGCTACAGAATTAGATTTAGTAACAGCCGATAAAAAAGATTCTCAAGGTTTATGTTTTATTGGGAAAGTACGTTTGCCAGAGTTTCTTCAGCAACAATTAAAACCAAAAGAAGGTGTAATTGTTGAAATAGATAGAAATAGTGAATTGTATCAAAATATACCAACAGAATTTGATTCGAAATTGGACGAACTCGAATATTTAACTACCAAAAAAATATATGCAGTATCCCACGGAAAAATAGTAGGGAAACATCAAGGTGCGCATTATTTTACTAAAGGTCAGCGTAAAGGTCTTGGAGTTGGTGGGACTATAGAACCCTTATTTGTTATCGATACAGATGTAAACGAAAATGTAATTTACACCGGACAAAGTCATGCACATCCTGGATTATTTAAATCTGCACTTTTTGTTACAAACGAAGAAGAGCATTGGATTCGTGAAGATATGGAATTGCAACCAGGCCAAACTATGGATTTTTTGGCAAGAATTCGTTACAGACAACCGTTACAAAAAGCGACATTACACAAAGTTGAAAGTGGTTTATATGTTGAATTTGAAGCTCCACAATCAGCAATTACAGAAGGACAATTTGTTGCTTGGTACTTGGAAGATGAATTAGTAGGTTCAGGAGTTATTTCTTAACTTGTAGAGGTAAACAAATACATATGACCTCAAAATTACTTTTCTTATTTATTATAGGTTTTCAGCTTCAAGTTTTTGGCCAACAAGATGCATGGGTATATTTTTCAGATAAGGAAAATGTAGCGACTTCAATAGCAAATCCCACAACAATTTTAAGTCAGAAAGCAATAGACAGAAAACAACGTTACGGTGTGTTAATCGATGAACGAGATGTACCCGTAAACGAAAGTTACATTACTCAATTAAAATCGCAGGAAGGTATTCTGGTTTTTGCAAAATCGAAATGGTTTAACGCCGTTCATGTTAGAGGTACCGAAATATCAATAAGTGCTTTACTAGATTTTTCATTTGTTTCTGAAATTATTTTTGCAGATAAAAACATAACAACGACTAGTAAAAGTGTAAGGCAAGACTCGTTTTCTGAAGTCGCATCAAAATCAGATTTTGTGTATGGAAGAACATCAAATCAAGTTGAAATGATTCAAGCCAACAGTTTGCATGATAGTGATTTTACAGGAACAGGAATGACAATTGCCGTTTTAGATGGAGGTTTTCCTAATGTAAATACCATTGGTGCGTTTCAAAATTTAAGAGAAAATGGACATTTGCTTGGAAGCTATGACTTTGTATTCAGAAATACCGATGTGTATGCAGATAGTCAAGACGAGCATGGTACTTGGGTGTTAAGTACTATGGCTGGATATATCGAAAACGAATATGTTGGTACAGCTCCAGATGCGTCTTATTATTTATTTAGAACAGAGGATGGTTTAAGTGAAAATCCAGTAGAAGAAAGTTTTTGGGTAGAAGCAGCCGAACGTGCAGACAGTTTGGGTGTAGATATTATAAATTCTTCATTAGGATATAAAAACTTCGACAATCCGAATTACGATTATTCAGATGCCGATTTAGATGGGCTAACAACCTATATAACTAGAGGTGCAACAATAGCTTCTGAAAAAGGAATTTTAGTGGTTAGTTCTGCTGGAAATTCGGGAGCATTAGGTGTTGGTGCACCTGCAGATGCTGAAGCTGTTTTTTCTATAGGTGCAGTTGATGCTCTAGGTGTTTACGCTTCTTTTAGTTCGCAAGGGTCAGCGATTCAGCCGTCGCAAAAACCAGATGTTTCTGCTCAAGGTTTGGCTAGTGTTGTGGTAAGTAAAAGAAATACGATTGGTACTTTAAATGGGACATCATTTAGTTCACCCATTTTAGCAGGAGGATTGGCTTGTTTATGGCAAGCATTGCCTGATTTAACACATACTGAACTGAAGCAATTAGTACGGGAATCTTCCTCTCAGTATACAACACCAGATTATTTTTTAGGATTTGGTATTCCTAATTTAGCTACAGCATTACAACATGTAACATTAGGAATAGAAGATAATACACAAGAACTTCAGCTTGTAATGTATCCAAACCCAACAACTAATAATATTTATTTTAAAATAGCTTCAGATCTTACAGATATTAATGTTGTTGTATTCGATGTTTTAGGAAAACAGATTTTAGAAAGTACTTTAAGAAACCAACAAGCATTAGATGTTTCAGCTTTTTCAGCAGGGATCTATATGTTGAAAATTTCGACATCAGAAAAATCAATTGTAAAAAAACTTATAAAAGTCAATGCCAAATAGCATCACACAATTATTCAATATTAAATACCCCATTATTCAAGCTGGAATGATTTGGAATTCAGGTTGGCGTTTAGCATCTGCTGCTAGTAATTCAGGAATTTTAGGATTAATAGGAGCGGGTTCTATGTACCCAGAAGTATTGCGCGAGCATATTCAGAAATGTAAAAAAGCAACAGATAAGCCTTTTGGAGTAAACGTCCCGATGTTATATCCTAACATAGAGGAGATCATGAATATTATTGTTGAAGAAGGTGTGAAAATTGTATTTACTTCAGCAGGAAATCCGAAAACTTGGACGTCTTGGTTAAAGGAACGCGGTATTATAGTTGTACACGTAGTTAGTAGTGTCAAGTTTGCTTTAAAAGCACAATTAGCTGGCGTAGATGCAGTAGTAGCGGAAGGTTTTGAAGCAGGAGGACATAATGGACGAGAAGAAACAACTACGTTTACATTAATTCCGATGGTTAAGGAGCAGTTAGAAATTCCTTTAATTGCAGCAGGAGGAATTGCTACGGGAAAAGGCATGTTAGCTGCTATGGTTTTGGGGGCAGACGGCGTACAAATTGGAAGTCGTTTTGTGGCTAGCGAAGAATCTTCGGCACATGTAAGTTTTAAAGAAACGGTAATCAATACAAAAGAAGGAGACACGCAGCTGACGTTAAAAGAATTGGCTCCTGTGCGTTTAATTAAGAATACGTTTTATAACGACGTTCAAGAGTTATATAAAACAGGACCAACTACAGACGAACTTAAAGCATTATTAGGCCGAGGACGTTCTAAACGTGGCATGTTTGAAGGTGATTTAGTAGACGGTGAATTAGAGATTGGTCAAATAGCAGGATTAATTCATAAAATTCAACCTGTTTCGGAAATTGTTTCAGAAATTATTACTGAATTTGAAGCAGCTAAGAATAATATGAAGGCGCTATAAAATATTTATAAAAGGTACGTATTAGCCTATTTTAAAAATTACCTTTGCACAACAAAAAAATAAAACGTGCTTTTATCTAATTACACAAAAGAATTTAAATACAATTGGCAACTGGCAGCACCAGTTATGCTTGGTATGCTGGGTCATACATTTGTAAGTTTTGTAGACAATATTATGGTTGGGCAATTGGGTACAGCCGAACTTGCTGCGGTATCTTTAGGTAATAGTTTTATGTTTATTGCGATGTCCATCGGGATTGGATTTTCTACTGCAATTACACCTTTAGTTGCCGAAGCCGATACTGCTCAAGATTTTAAATCTGGAAAATCGGCCTTTAAACACGGTCTGTTTCTATGTACATTACTAGGGGTTTTACTCTTTTTAATACTCTATTTTGCTAAGCCTCTCATGTATTTAATGAAGCAACCTGTAGAGGTTGTAGAGTTGGCTATTCCATATTTGGATTTTGTTGCTTTTTCATTAATACCATTAGTCGTTTTTCAAGCCTATAAGCAGTTTAGCGACGGGATGTCTTTGACTAAATATGCGATGTACGCAACCATTATTGGTAACCTTGTGAATGTACTTTTAAACTATATGTTTATTTTTGGAAAGTTTGGTGCACCGGCTTATGGTATAGTTGGAGCTGCTTACGGAACATTAGCATCACGTTTTATTATGGTTGCTTTTATTTGGTGGGTATTAAAAGGAAATGAGAAAACGAGAGATTACGTTATTAATATTAAAATCTTTGTATTAGATACTTTAATGATGAAGCGCCTATTTAATATTGGGGCTCCTAGTGCCATGCAAATGCTTTTTGAAGTTGCTATATTTACGTCGGCTGTATGGTTAAGTGGTTTGCTAGGTAAAAATCCTCAGGCAGCTAATCAGATTGCCTTAAACTTGTCGTCTATGACCTTTATGGTGGCCACCGGATTAAGTGTTGCAAGTATGGTGCGTGTTGGAAATCAGAAAGGACTAAGAAACTATCAAGAATTAAGACGAATTGCTTTTTCATTATTCCTAATGGGGACAATATTCGCCATCTGTTTTGCTTTAATGTTTTTAGTATTACATACTCAATTACCAAAAATATATGTGGACTTAAGCGATGCAGCAAACTTTGCCGACAATTCTGAAGTTGTGCATATTGCATCAAATTTATTACTTGCAGCTGCTGTTTTTCAAATAAGTGACAGTATTCAAGTTGTTGTTTTAGGAGCATTACGTGGACTACAAGACGTTAAGATACCAACCATTATTACCTTTATTGCGTATTGGATTATAGGTTTTCCTATTAGTTTTTATTTCGGAAAAGAAGACCAATTAGGTAGCTTTGGAATTTGGTTAGGGCTTTTAGCAGGATTAACTTCGGCAGCAATTTTACTTTATATTAGATTCAATTATCTAACAAAACAATTAATTTTAGAAAAATAATTTTAAAGATATGGAACTCCCAAAATTTATATTAGGTGATAATACAGATTATCCAAATGCAATTTTCGTTATTCATACTGAATTTCCTCGATTTATAATCAATTTAGAAGATGATGAAGTAGAGTGGTTAGAAGATTTCGATCAAGAAGATCAACGCGAAATTGAAATGGAAACGGAAAGTTTAATCCAAAAAGCTACAGACTTTTACGATAGAGAAGTCTCTCGTTACGAAGACTAAATCCTATGTTCGATCAACTTGTAAATTATGATAAAAATGTATTTCTATATTTAAATAATTTGGGTTCCGAATCTTGGGATCCACTTTGGTTAGCCATAACGCACGAGCTTACTTTTGTGCCATTGTATGCGCTATTATTATATTTAATATATAGAAAAAGAGGATTACAATCGTTGATTGTAGCTATTCTTGTAATAGCTTTAATGATTACGTTCACAGATCAAATGACTAATTTAGTAAAGCATACCGTGCAACGCTTTAGACCGTGTAGAACCGAAGGCGTTATGGAACATATGCGTTACATCGCAGCACGCTGTGGGCGTTACGGATTCTTCTCCGGACATTCGTCTAATTCTATGGCAGCAGCCATTTTTGGAGGATTATTATTAAAACCATTTTACAAAAAAGGTGTCTATATCTTAATTGTTTGGAGCATAATTGTAGCGTATAGTCGCGTGTATGTTGGTGTGCATTATCCGTTAGATTTAGTATGTGGACTTACTTTTGGAGCACTATCAGGTTTTGGATTCTATACATTATTTTTATACATAGCAAAACGCAGAAGTCTACCTACTTTTTAGTTAAGATATAGTAATAGTTTACCAGTCTAGAATTATATTTACTTGAAGATTCGTCGGTTGTATTGATGTCGTAAGTTTCTACAAATTCCATAGTATAAAATTCACTTATCGATTGCTTTTCTGCATCAGTTAAAGCATTAGTCAGTAATCCGAAACGTGTGTCATTAGGAAATTGAAGTTGACTGTCTTCGGTATTTACTTTTGGAAGAATATCTCCATATAACCAAAGCATTTCTGGCGACACATAATTTAATCCGTAGACCTTTAAATCTTGTACTTTAGCTTCGGATTTTAAAGTTGTGATATCATAATAATTCCCAGGAACAGTTGCTTGGTATAATGGGAATGCCACAACAAATATAGAGGCAAAAAATAATACGGTTAGAAAAAATACTTGTTTGATTGCTTTCTTCTTTAAATTGATAAAAATAAAAATACCAATACTAAACAGTACAATTGAAGCGATACTGTATTGAATCCAAAATCCTTCTAAACTATCCTTCAACCCTAAATAGGCAAGAACTGGGAATAAAACGCCAATACTTGCTATTAACCCAAAGTTGAAATAAACAGGATACGTTTCTTTTTTGTCTTTTAGGTTTTTAAAACGCTGAAATAAATAATCAATATAAAAACCTGTATTTATTGCTAAAGGAATTAAAACAGGCATCAGGTATCGTGATTTTTTTTCAGGAATTATAGACAATAAAATTACAGCGAAAATGGTCCAATAAAAACTAAATTTATAAGCTTTTAAGTTGCGAACTCTCGTTTTTAAATACGGAAATAGTAAACCAATAAATGCCGGAATAGTCCAGATTCCACTCTGTGTAAAGAAACTCCAATAATAGTAAAACGGACGTATATTATAACTTCCCCAATTGCTAGTTTCCTTTTGTGTAATATGTGTAAATGTTTCCGGGTCTATTAAACGTACGTAAATAAACCACCAGCCACCAATACCAATCATTAAGATTAATACACTTAATACAGAGAACGTTTTAGGACTGAAGTTTTTAAATTTATAGGTGAATGCATAAGCCAATATAAACGGCAAGAAAAGGGCGTATAAAGACACTGGACCTTTACTTAAAAACGAGAACCCTAAACAAACTCCCGCGATAATAGTATGTTTCCAGTATTTGTTTTCTTTCTGAAAGAGTTGAAATAAATGGTAAATAGCAATTATCATAAATCCATGGGCATAAATATCCCAAGGGGCTTCAATTATAATCCCAACGGTATAAAACGATGTAATTACTATACAGGCATTTACCAAACTGTGTACATTATTCTTTAACATAGAAAAGGATAATCTGTATACAAACACTCCAATTACCATAATCATAATAACTGTTGGTAGTCTTAAAGCGTATACTTTTAATCCAAAAAGAGCAGCAGAGATTGCCGATATCCAGGTTGGTAGCGGCGGTTTTTCGTAACGTGCTTCACCATTCATGGTTGTTAATAACCAGTGATTATCTGTAATCATTTCACGAGCTGTAATAAAGTTTCTCGCTTCCATTATTGTTACTTGTAAGACGTGCAAGTTAGGAAGAAGCATCAGTGCTACCATTAAACAAATGGCTACAACGGGATGTTTTTCGATGACTTTAATCATGATATTTTTTTATTAAAACTAAGTTTCTGCTGTAAATTACAGCCCCAAGAATATGTCCGGTAAATAATACGGGGTCTTTGCGAAATACTGCATAAATTAAAATAAGTATGGAACCTGCCAAACTTAGTGCCCAAAAACCGAAAGGTAAAGTTGATTCTTTCTTTTTTTCAGAATATAACCATTGGTAAACAAAACGTAACGTAAATACAATTTGAGATACAATCCCTAAAATAAGTAACCAAGTAGGAATATCTTCGTTCTTAAATAATAACGTCATATCTATTCTGTTATTATTATAATAGTAAATTACGATAAGAATGGGAACAAAAAGTAAAAACCAGCGCATAGGTTTTGGAAATTTTTGCCATTGATTTTGAAGTTGAAGATTCCTAATGTAGATAAAATACGTTAAACTCTGGCCTAGCATAATTGCAAAATCCTGTCTTAAATACCCGTAAACAAAAAGTAAAAACGAAGCAATTAAACTCAAGGTCCAAAATAGAGTAGGTGTAATAACTTTTCGCTCTTTTTCGGACGTAATCCATTGTACGACTAATCGTGAGGAGAATAATATTTGTGCAATAAATCCTACGGTGTATATAATCCAATTACTCATTAACTACGTTTCTCAATTTCGTAGTTAATATACTTCTTTTTCATCCACATATATGCATAACAATCTACTAATGGTCCTAATAATCGGTTCCATAATCCAAATTTTGCAACTCCGGCAATTCTTGGAAAATGTTGAACAGGTACTTGAATAATTTTTCCGTTTTGAAGTAAAATCATAGCAGGTAAAAACCGATGTAATCCTTTAAACATAGGGATACGTTTGGCATAATCTGTTTTTATAACTTTTAAAGGACAACCAGTATCGTCCATACCATCATGCGTAAAACTTCTACGGATGCCGTTTGCTATTTTAGAAGACATATTCTTTACAAACGAATCTTTTCTGTTCGAGCGTACTCCTGTCACCAAGTCGTATTCTTCAATGTATTCAAGTAGAATATTAAAGTCTGAAGGTGCTGTTTGTAAATCTGAATCGATATAACCTACCAAAGGCGTATCTACATAGTCGAAACCCGCTTTTATAGCAGCGCTTAATCCGCGGTTTTCCTTAAAACTAATAAAAGCGAATTCTGGATGTCTACTGCAAATAATTTCAATAAGTTCTTGGCTTTTATCTTTAGAACCATCATTTACAAGTAGAATTTTAGTGCTTTTAGTGGCCGTTTTGGCGTATACTAAAAGCTCTTGTTCAACACGTAATAAATTATCTTCTTCATTATATACAGGAACTATAATGGTGAATTGGTAAGTCATAGATAGAAACTTGAAAGTACAAAGATATTGTTTTTTCTAGAAAAGAAATTTTTAACATTTAAAAATCTGCTGTAAACCTTAATATATAGTCGATTTTACTTTAAAGGAACCGCAACTTTTACATCGTCCCAAGCCATAGTTAAAGCTAAATTATCGGTAGAATTGTCGAAAGAAATAGTAAACTCTTCTACAGAATTATTTAATTTTTCAACAGGAACTTGTAAATCTATAACATCAAAAGCAGGGTCGCGCATCGCCTGCATTGTTTCGTCTACGCCCCATTTATATTGTTTAGTATTAAACATAATATGCCAAGTGGAATCGCTAGGAATAGTCCAAAGTGTATATTTTCCAGGAGGTAAAGAGTCTTGGCCTATTTTAAGAGCTTTATTTGTTTTAAAGGTTGTGGCTTCATTCGCACCCGTTCTCCAAACTTCATCATAAGGTACTAATCCACCAAAAATTAATCGGTCACGCTTAGATGGTCTATTGTAAAACACTTCTAGTTTTAAATCGTTTAATTTATATTCTACAGTGTCTTTCGGACTTAAAACTTTGTTGAAAGCTCCTTTTTCAAAATATGCATATAAAAAAATACCAATGGCTACAAATAATAGTAGAACCATTACCCATTTCAAAAATCTGTTCATAAAAAAATTATTATTTAAGGGATAAAGATACTTTAAAAGAAAGTCAACTTAAAGGGAGGTAAGTTTAATTAATTCAATTTTAACAAGCTTTCAAAAAAAAGATTACCTTTTTTGCCACACTTCAGAATAAAGGTCGTCTTTAAGATGTACACTAACCAAAAACACCATAAGTGAATTCATTTTCTATTGCTATCGTAGAGGAATGTAAACGGAACAACCGAAAGGCGCAAATGCAGTTATACAACCAGTACTGCCAAGGGATGTATAGTGTTGCCAAACGATTTATTTCGAATACTGCAGAAGCCGAAGATTTGGTGCAAGATGCCTTTATAAAAGCTTTTAGCAAATTGCACCAATATAAAGGAGAAGTTACTTTTGGCGCTTGGTTAAAACGTATAGTCGTTAATACGTGTATCGATTCGCTTAAATCTAAAAAACAACAGCTAGATGTTTTAGAAGAGGTGCACCTGAAAGTGGTCGATACAGAAGTTAACGAAAGTTGGGAGGTAGACGACAATGTGACCTTAAAAGATATAAAATTGGTTATTGAAACACTTCCTGAAAAGTATAAATATGTTTTGATACTGTTTTTAATTGAAGGGTACGATCATCAAGAAATTTCTGAAATTTTAAATATTTCTGAAGTGGCATCACGAACACATTTATCCAGAGGGAAACAAAAATTACAAGAACTTTTAAAATCTAAACGTTATGGCACAAGATATTAGAAACCTATTTGAAGCTGATAAAGACAAGGGGGATGATGAGGGTTTATCTCAGGGTCATGAAGCGCGCTTTTTAGAAAAGCTGAATAATGCTTTGCCAGAAGAAAAATCAGAACCTTCTTTTAATTGGATTTCGGTAGCAGCAAGCTTGGTGGTTTTATTTGCATTAAGTTTTGGAGGTTACACCTATTTTAATTCTAATCAGATTGAAATTGAGCAGAATCCAGTTGCAATCGAAACTGAAGTTATACCTGTTATAAAAACAAAAACCTTAGGCGATTTATCTCCAGATTTAAAGAAAGTCGAAGATTATTATTTAGCGAGTATTCATACCGAATTATCTAAAGTTGAATTAACTCCAGAAAACAAGGAATTGATAGACGGATACATTCAGCATTTGGAAGAATTAACTATTGAATATAAAAAATTATCTATAGAATTAACCGAATCTGGCCCGAGCGAGTTAACCGTAAATGCCTTAATCGATAATTTAAAATTGCGTTTAAATTTATTGTACCGTCTGCGCGACCAACTTAGAGAGTTAAAAACAGTACCTGTTGCTAATGAAGCATCAGAGCAATCTATTTAAAAATCAATCAAAAAATGAAACAGTTAATTATAAAATCAATAACGAGTATAGCTCTGTTGTTTTTTGCGTCTAATCAAACACAAGCACAGCAAAAGTTGTCTAAAGCATCACAAACTTTAAATGTAAATAAAGATGTGACTATTAATTTAGAATCGAATTATACCATTGTAAAAATCGATACGTGGAGTAAAAATAGTATAGAAGTTGAAGCATTTGTAGAAAGTGATAAACTAAGTCAAGCAAATTTAAAAAACGCATTAGAACAGTGGAATGTAGATGTGAGTGGTTCTAGCGACTTCGTAAATATTACGTCTAAAGGAAATCAGAACCATTGGGATATGGATTATGAATTTGATGCGAGTTCTATTTCTGCATTAAAAGATTTAGAATTCGAATTGGCAGAAATACCACCTATGCCTACAATGCCAAATATGTCTCACTTTTCTAGCATGCCGCAAATGCCAAGTATGCCCGTAATGCCACAATTACCAGAACTCCCAAAAGGTATTAGTCAGGTTAATTTTGATTATGAGGCGTATAAAAAGGAAGGTGAAAAATATTTGGATGAATGGAGTAAAACCTATCAGAAAAAATACGGAAAAGAGTATCAAGAGAAGATGAAAACGTGGGCTAAACAGTTTAGTGCTTCGGGTTTTGAGGATTACGAGAAAAAGATGGAAGCTTGGGGCGAACAATTTGGCGAATCGTATGGAAAACAAATGGAAGCCTGGGGAAAACAGTTTGAAGAAGGTTTCGGAAAGGACTTTGGAGATAGTATGGAAGCTTGGGGTGAACAGTTTGGAGAATCTTTCGAGAGACAAATGGATGCAAGAGAACATGCCGAAGACGCCAAAGCGCACGCTCACGAAGCGAGACAACATGCGAACGACATGAAAAATCCTGGTTCTAGTTATCCAAATATAAAAAAAACCATAATTATTCATATGCCCAAAAAGGCGAATTTAGAAGTAAATGTGAAGTATGGGGAGTTGCAACTTGTGTCTTTAATAGAAAATTTAAAAGCAGAAATGTCTCATGCCAAATTAACAGCAAACACAATCGATGGAAGCCAGACTTCCATCGCTGTGTCTTATGCACCAGTATCTATTGCGAATTGGAATCAAGGGCAGTTGGAGTTAAAATATGTTGAAAATGCCAAAATAGGGGAGGTGAATCAGTTGATGTTAAATAGTACATCCTCAAATATTCAGTTAGGGAATCTTACTGGAAATTCGATTATAGATGGTAGTTTCGGAGATCTTAAAATCTCTAAAATTGCCGATAGCTTTCAGAATTTAAATATTGTCTTAGAGAATAGCGATGCCTTAATTAGTTTGCCAAAAACAGATTATAATTTACAGTATAACGGGAAGCAATCTCGATTTAAACATCCAGAAAAATCAGTTTCCGAAAATACATCTACGTTTTCTACAGGGAATTTAAGTAGTACAAAATCTATTATCGTAAATGCTAAATTTAGTAAGGTACTTATGGAGTAGTGTAGGACATTTAAAGTTGGATTTTATAGTTTGTTTTAGGCGTTTCCGGTGTGATGGTTAAAGTTATACGTATTAAAAATTGTTAGGTATAGTAACATCTATTTGTTTAGATACTAAGTTTCCAGCTGTATTAAAGCCGTTAATAAATAAAGTTACACGTTCATGATTTCCTTTATACAGTTTTAATGTGTTAGCAGTGTTTGGTGAAACATTGTAATCAGGTACCCAATCTAGAGTTTCGTATAACTGTTGCGACTCCTCTGTATTGTAAGAAAGACTAGGTGCTAAATAATAAGGAGAAGCTCCCGAAAAACCAAAATCTGGAACTCTAGTATATGTTGTAGGGGCTTTATTGGTTGAGTTTGATTTTGTGAAATCATTCCCGTTTTTAGTAATAATATCTATAGAACCATTTGAGCCACGCATACCAAGTCCTGTACCCGTTCTGTTAATATGTATGGATTTAACGTCACTTAATCTCATCATATATAATACCTCTGGATCTGTTATTACATTGTCAAGAAATATTAAAGGAGAATCTATTTGGCCCCTTGTGAACCTAATCCTTACAAGACTTACTTCGGCCTGTTCAGTATTTCCAATTATATTACCCTCATTATCATAAATTGGTTGAGAAATCCCCATAAAAATTGGGCCTTCGCTTGCCTTAACTCCTGTTTGTTTATTTAAAAATTGTACAACCGTGTTAACCATAGCTGAAATTTCATCTATAAAGACTCCTCTACTAAATGCAGAACTCGGACTTGTTGGTAAATCAGGATATAAATGTTCGTAATCTTCGTTTCTTTTTCCTTGTCCTTCTAATTCTACTTCGTCTAATAATTCTGCATTTTTATAACTAATATTATAGTCTACTTCAGGTTCTGAAGTTGTTTTATTGTCTGCCGATGCTATTAAAAGAGGCTTAGAGTTTACGACCAGGATACTGTCTTTTTTGTAAAGTGTATTGGTATTATAAATGAAAAATGCGGCGTTAACCAAAGTACCTTCTTCATTTATTAAAGAGAGTTTGTAGTCTGAAGATTTATTAAGCGCAAGATTATTAAACTCGAAAGATTTATTAGGATTTAGTTCTGTAATTTCTAAAATATCGTTGGCTTTAGATGAAATTACAACTTTACACGACTCAGTTAATGGTGTATTAACCGCACCTTTTATGCTTATCCCATGCTCTTTTTTGAAAATAGGATTTATAAGTGTGTTCATTTTGGTTGGTTGCATTTGCGTTTGCAATAACAGATCTAATTCTGTTTTAGATAGCTCGGAAAGGGCAGGGGTTTTCGTTTTAATATAGGGAGTTATTAAAAAGTGGTCTGTAATGGTTTGGTGTTCTTCATTCAGTTTTGTGTCTGTAGGAAGTACAGAAATACTTAAATTGGTGAACTTAGAATTGTTTTCTATTCTAAAATCTATAAGCATAGAATCTTTAATTTCCATTGCAAGTCTTGTTTCTAGTTGTATGGGGGTTTTCGTTTCAACAAAAAAGTGGCGCTCTGCTATGGGTTTGTTTTTAGAGTTAAAAACAGTAAGTGAGTTTATACCATTAAATAGGTTTTGTTTTTCAATTTTTAAACTGTAATTCACAAAGTTTTGGTCTATTTTAAAAGGTTTTACAGTATGTATTTTTTGGTTCCGATGAATGGTTGCAAATAGGGTTTCACCATGATTGTTTTTTGCGAGTTCTTCACTTATTTTTATTACAAAATATTCGTAATTATCGGTTTCATCTTTTTCAGGTTTATGTACTATTACTCCTGTGTTTAAAGCTGTAGGTAGTTTAAAATCGTAAGTTTTGTTTTTATAGGTAAAAGTTAAGGCATACTCGCTATTTGGTTCGTAAAACAAATCGAATTTACCATGTCCATAACTATTTGTGTTTGTGTCTACGCGTTCTTTTTGATGCGTCATATTTACAATCTTCACATCCTGATTGGGTATAAATTCATTGTTATTTTTAATGGTGAAATATATGGCATTTTTAGTATTCTTTAGTAAAACGCCACTTTCTGGGAAAAATGAAACTTGAAGTTCACCTTGTGTAAAATTGTGAAGACTATCTTCTAGCGAAGATGTACTCGCTTCAGTATCCGTTAATACTGTATTACTTTCTGTTTCTATATTAACAACGTTGATTGCAACGCTATATTTGGAATCGAAATTTCTATTCCATTGTGTGTCTAATGAAATATAATAGGTTCCGGAGATTAATGTTTTAGGTAAATCGAGTTCGCCATGAGATGTGCCATCTTTACAATGAAATAATTGATGAGAAATAAGTTGTTTTTCTGAGTCGTAAAAATTGACATACAAATTGGCAGTGCTTATTAGGGGTTTATCATTTGCATCATTTACAATATATGCTTTCCACCAAATTTGCTCTCCAGTAAAGTAGGTTGTTTTATTGGTATGCAAAAAGAATTTTTCTTCTTGAAAGGAGTGAAAATAATCTGTGTTTTCTGATAATGCGGTTACGTCTGTATTGTTTTTTTGGGAGAAAACAACATTCGAGATTAACAGAAAAATTAGAAGTATAAGTCGCTGCATATTAAGGGCTTTTGTTAAATTTAATAAATAAAGCAAGAAAATCCCCGCTTTAAAATGAAAAACACAAAAAAAAAAGGTCTGCCAAATATTGGCAGACCTTTTATAACGTTATTTTAATTACGGTTTACTTATTCAGTAATTACCCAATCACCTTTCGCTAAAAGCGGTTCGGCTTGCTTATATTTTACAGTTTTACTTTCTCCGTTCATAACATTTTTTATTGTCACTTTATCGTTTCTACCAATTTTTGGGCTGTCGCGAACAATAGTTTCTACAACTTCTGGCTGACGTTGTGTTTGACCAGCAGCTCTGCTTTGAGAAGCACGTTCGTCTAAATTAGGAATTTCTTCTTTAGACGTTTCTATGTTTTGCTTTTTAGGAGCAACTTGTTTTGCTTCGCTAATCGCATTTTGGTCTTCGCTAGGTAATTCTCCTTTAAATAAGAATGAAATAACATCTTTATTTACTTGAGTAATCATTTCCTTAAACAATTCGAAAGCTTCAAACTTATAGATTAATAATGGATCTTTTTGTTCGTGAACAGCTAATTGTACAGATTGTTTTAATTCATCCATTTTACGTAAATGCGATTTCCATGCATCGTCGATAATAGCTAAAGTAATGTTCTTTTCGAAATCTGTAATTAATTGCTTTCCTTGAGTTTCGTAAGCTTGTTGTAAATCTGTAACAACTTGTAATGTTTTTACACCATCTGTAAATGGCACTACAATGCGTTTAAATTTATCGCTTTGTGTTTCGTATACATTCTTGATAATCGGAAATGCAAGTTCTGCATTTTTAGCCATTTTAGCTTTGTAATGTTCGAAAGCAGCTTTGTAAACTTTAGCAGCAATATCTTGAACAGATAATTTGTTGAATTCTTGCTCGTCTATAGGATTAGCCATTGAGAAATAACGAATCAATTCAAATCCGAAATTTTTATAATCGTTAGCATCTTTATTTATTTCAGCAATATTTTCAGCAGTATCGAAAATCATATTTGCTAAATCTACACGAAGACGTTCTCCAAATAAGGCATGGTGACGACGTTTGTAAACAACTTCACGTTGCGCATTCATAACATCATCATATTCTAATAAACGTTTACGAACACCGAAGTTATTTTCTTCAACTTTTTTCTGAGCACGCTCGATAGATTTTGAAATCATAGAATGCTGAATCACTTCACCTTCTTCTAATCCCATTTTATCCATCATCTTAGCAATACGCTCAGAACCGAATAATCGCATTAAGTTATCTTCTAATGACACATAGAATTGAGAACTTCCTGGATCTCCTTGACGACCAGCACGACCACGTAACTGACGGTCTACACGACGCGAATCGTGACGTTCTGTACCTACAATTGCTAAACCACCAACTTTTTTAACAGCTTCTATTAACTTAATATCGGTACCACGACCTGCCATGTTTGTCGCAATTGTTACTTGTCCTGGCTGCCCAGCTTCTGCAACAATATCGGCTTCTTTTTTATGCAATTTCGCGTTCAATACATTATGTGGTACTTTACGGATGCTAAGCATTTTTCCTAAAAGCTCACTAATCTCAACGTTAGTTGTACCAATTAATATCGGACGACCAGCTTGAGATAATTTGGTAACTTCTTCGATTACCGCATTGTATTTTTCACGCTTTGTTTTATAAACTAAATCTTCTCTATCGTGTCTAGCAATAGGTCGGTTTGTTGGAATTTCTACAACATCTAATTTGTATATTTCCCATAATTCTCCAGCTTCAGTAATCGCTGTACCCGTCATACCAGAAAGTTTGCGGTACATTCTAAAGAAATTTTGAAGTGTTACCGTAGCAAATGTTTGTGTGGCAGCTTCAATTTTTACATTTTCTTTAGCTTCAATAGCTTGATGTAATCCGTCGCTATAACGACGACCATCCATAATACGACCGGTTTGTTCGTCTACAATCATTACTTTGTTTTCCATCACCACATATTGATTGTCTTTTTCAAACAGGGCGTAGGCTTTAAGTAATTGATTTAAAGTATGGATACGTTCAGATTTTATTCCGAAGTCTCTAAATAAATCTTCTTTTTCTTTCGCTTCTTCTTCAGCAGATAATCCTTTTGCTTCAATTTTAGCCATATCAATACCAATTTCTGGCATTACGAAAAAGTCAGGATTGTCTTTACCAGAAAGGTATTCAACTCCTTTATCTGATAATTCAATCTGATTATTTTTTTCATCAATAACGTAATACAACTCTTCGTCTACCTTAGGCATCTCACGGTTGTTATCTTGCATATAATGATTTTCAGTTTTCTGAAGTAATTGTCTCACTCCATCTTCACTTAAAAATTTAATCAAGGCTTTGTTTTTAGGCATTCCACGGAATACTCGTAACAATTGGAAACCACCTTCTTTAGTGTCTCCTTCATTAATTAATTTCTTAGCTTCTGCAAAAACACCTGTTAAATATTTACGTTGAACCGAAACGATATCATCTACTTTAGGTTTTAAAGCATCAAATTCATGTATTTCTCCTTTCGGAATAGGTCCTGAGATTATTAATGGCGTACGTGCATCATCAACTAATACAGAATCAACTTCATCGACAATGGCATAGTGGTGCGGACGTTGAACCAAATCGTTTGGAGAATGCGCCATGTTATCACGTAAATAATCGAAACCAAATTCGTTATTTGTTCCGTAAGTAATATCTGCATTGTATGCTTTTTTACGAGCATCAGAATTAGGTTGGTGGTAATCGATACAATCGATAGTTAAACCGTGAAATTGGAAAATTGGTGCCATCCAAGCACTATCACGTTTTGCTAAGTAGTCGTTTACTGTTACAAGGTGAACACCTTTACCCGCCAATGCATTTAAGTACATAGGTAGAGTTGCTACTAACGTTTTACCTTCCCCAGTATGCATCTCTGCAATTTTACCTTGGTGCATAGCGATACCACCAATAAGTTGCACATCGTAATGTACCATATCCCAAGTAATGGCTTTACCAGCTGCATCCCAAGAGTTGGCCCAAATCGCTTTATCGTCTTCTAAAACCACGTAATCTTTAGTTCCAGAAATTTCTCTATCAAAAGTATTTGCTGTTACAGCGATACTAGTGTTGTTTTTAAAGCGTTTTGCAGTTTCTTTAACAACACCGAAAGCTTCAGGAAGGATGTCGTTTAAAACCTCTTCTGTAGCAGTATAAGAATCGTCTTTTAACTTATCAATTTCTTGATAAATATCTTCACGTCTGTCAATATCTTCGGTATTATTAGCTTCTTCTAAAAGCGCGGAAATCTGATCTTCGAAAGGCTTTCGTCCTTCAGCAATTTTAGCTTTAAAGAAAGCTGTTTTTGCTCTAAGCTCGTCATGTGATAAAGCTTCTAGAGCCTTCTCAAAAGTTTTAATTTTATTTACTAAAGGCATGATGGCTTTTACATCTTGTTTGGATTTATCTCCAACAAAAACCTTCAGTACAGAATTTAAAAAATTCATGCGTATATGTGTTTATGGTTGCATTAAGTCTTGCGACTTAATAGATACAGTTAAGTACTTTAAATGCTATTAAATAATAGCACTCAAATATACGTTTTGTTGTTATGGTACATAAAGATTAGCACAAAAAAAAGCCTCGACATGAGACTTTTTAACTTTTCTTTATATAATATTAATATTCATCCTCGTTCCAGAGATAATCTTCATCCGTAGGATAGTCAGACCAAATCTCGTCAATGGAGTCGTACGAATCGCCTTCATCTTCAATGGATTGTAAATTTTCAACAACTTCTAGAGGTGCTCCAGTTCTAATTGCATAATCAATCAGCTCATCTTTAGTAGCTGGCCAAGGTGCATCACTTAAATATGATGCTAATTCTAATGTCCAATACATTTGTAATTCGTTTTTATTTTTTGCAAAAATAATTTTTTAGTTTAAATAGTCAAGAAAAAAATGAATTATTTCATCATTAAATTAAAGAACGCTTTATTTTTTCAAACATTTTGATTTAAAGTGAGTTATAATTTTCTTGAAATTGATGCTTTAATGCTTTTCAGGAATCCACTTTACTTCATCTGCTTGTAGGTCATGAGACAACTTTCGTGCCAACACAAAAAGATAGTCAGAAAGGCGGTTTAAATAAGTTAATGTTTGCGGATCTAGAGGTTCAATATCGTTTAGTTCTGACGCTAAACGTTCGGCTCTACGGCATACACAGCGTGCTATGTGACAAAATGACACGGTTTGATGACCGCCTGGTAACACAAAATGTGTCATTGGTGGCAATTCTGTATTCATAGTATCCATTTCTGTTTCTAGAAGGGTGATATTACTATCGTCGATTTTAGGAATATTCAAGCGTTCTTTCCCATTTTTTAAAATAGCTTTATCTGGAGGAGTTGCTAACATAGCTCCAACCGTAAATAACCGGTCTTGAATACTAATTAAAATATTTTTATATGCTGGGTTTATGTCTTGGTCACGAATAAGCCCAATGTATGAGTTTAATTCGTCTACAGTTCCATAACTTTCAATACGGATGTGATGTTTGGGTACACGCGTACCACCAAATAAGGCCGTTGTGCCTTTGTCGCCTGTTTTAGTATAAATTTTCATGTATGAATGCTTAAATTAAAATTGAGCCAGTAGTTGGCATATTTCAAAGTTACATGGAAAATTTAGGCTTTAAAAATGAATTAAGATTTGATTAATTAAATTGATTCTACAGCAACTGTTTTTTTATCGGTTCTGGTATCACTTTCAATAATACCATCGCGTAAACGAATAATTCTATGCGCATGTTCGGCAATTTCTTCTTCGTGAGTTACCAAAATAACAGTATTTCCTTGCTGATGTATGGTATTGAAAAGTCCCATGATTTCTATAGAAGTTTTAGAATCTAAATTTCCTGTAGGCTCATCGGCTAAAATAATTGATGGTTTATTAACCAAAGCACGACCAACAGCCACACGTTGTCTTTGTCCACCTGAAAGCTGATTCGGTTTATGGTCCATTCTATCTGCTAAACCAACCTCGGTTAACACTTCTTGAGCTCGTTTAGTACGGTCTGCTTTAGAATATCCTGCATAAACCATTGGTAAAGCAACATTGTCTAGAGCTGTTGTTCTTGGTAGTAAGTTGAATGTTTGAAAAACGAAACCAATTTCGGTATTTCTAATGTCGGCTAAATCGTCATCTGTCATTTTACTAACATCTTTCCCATTTAAAATATAAGTTCCCGAAGTAGGAGTGTCTAAACATCCAAGAAGATTCATGAGCGTAGATTTCCCCGAACCTGATGGTCCCATTATGGCAATATAATCGCCACGTTTAATGGTTAAATCTATGCCTTTTAAAACGTGAACGGTTTCTTGTCCGAGTTTAAAATCGCGAATAATGTTGGTGATTTCTATAACGTTACTCATAAAATTGATGCTAATGTTGATTGCTGCAAGATACAGGAATTTTTATAAGAAGTAAGACGCAAGACTTTATGAAATGTTACAGATTTAATTAATAAAGGCATCCATAGACGTTGAAATAATTTATAATCGGATGGTAAAATGTTCTTTAATTTGCTCTGTTCTAAAAAACACAAATCCATATTGAAACGTATCTACGGTGACTTTTACTTTAGGGTGTTGTTTAATAAGTTCCCAAGCTTCTGTCATGTCTTTAGACCAATAAATATCGTCAAAAATAAAAAGCGTGTTGTTGTGAATTTTTGGAAGCAATAGTTCGAAATACTCTAAAGTTGCCTTTTTATTATGATTACCGTCGAACAAAATAAAATCGAAAGTGTTTTGATTTAATTCGGGAATCACTTTGCTAAAATCTCCGATCAAAATTTCGACATTTGTAATGTTTTGATCGGTTAGATTTTGTGTTGTAAATTTTGCTATTTCTGGACAGCCTTCAATAGACGTTACTTTGTTGTCTTTATGTCCTAAAGCGATTGCATGCGTAGATATTCCAAGAGAGGTTCCTAATTCTAAACTGGTTGTAAACTGAAAATAGTCCGCTAAGCGATATAATAATTTAGCGTGTTTTAAAGCTGCTCCAGAATGTTTTGCAATACTGTTTATATGGCGAATATTACTTTTAGTATAAACAGAGCCAGAACCTAAATCGGTTATTTTAATAGTCTCTTTATTGTTTAAAAGCGCATTTTTATAGCTTGATATTAACGCATAGTCAGCATGCTTTTTTTTATCGTAAAGGCATTTGGTTACTAAATTGTAAACAAAAGGGGAGTGCACCCCATGCTGATTAGTCGAGCGTTTTAAAAACTTTAAATATTCTTTAATTTGATGAAGCACTAGGTCTAAATTCGTAATTAAAATTTATTCTTCCAATTTTGCTGCAAGTTCAAACCAACGTTCTTCTTTGTCTGCCATATCTTGTATTAATTTTTCTAATTTCTCAGATAACGCATTTATTTTATCTTGCGAAAGGTCTGGATTAGTAAATTTTGCCTCTAATTCTGTTTTATCGAAAGCTAAAGACTTTAGTTTGCTTTCAATATTGTTATATTCTTTTTGCTCGTTATAAGACAATTTTGTGCTAGAATCTTGTTTCCAACTTTTCTTTTCTTTTTTGTCTTCTGTAGGAGATACTTCAGGACTGTCTTCGTAAGATCTAAAATCGCTATAGTTCCCTGGAAAATCTTCAATAACACCTTCGCCTCTAAATACGAATAAATGGTCTACAATTTTATCCATAAAATAACGGTCGTGGGTCACAACCAAAAGACATCCGGGGAAATCTAAAAGAAAATCCTCAAGGACATTTAAGGTTACAATATCTAGATCGTTTGTTGGTTCATCTAAAATTAAAAAGTTAGGATTTTGGATAAGCACTGTACATAAATATAGACGCTTACGTTCACCTCCACTTAGTTTTGCAACAAAATCGTATTGCTTTTTCCTGTCGAATAAAAAGCGTTCTAATAGTTGTTGTGCGCTAATTTGTTTTCCTTTTTTAAGCGGAATATAATCACCAAAATCACGAACTACATCAATCACTTTTTGGTCAGGCTTTACTTCAATCCCAGCTTGGGTGTAATACCCGAATTTCACAGTTTCACCTAAAGTGATTGTTCCGCTATCAGGCTCTCCCAATCCGGTTAAAATATTTAGAAAAGTCGATTTTCCTGTTCCGTTTTTACCAATAATTCCTATACGTTCGCCACGTTGGAAATTATAAGTAAATCCGTCTAAAATGGTTTTGTCATCGAACGCTTTTTTAACATTGTGTAATTCTACTATCTTGTTTCCTAAGCGTTCCATATTAAGTTCTAACTCAACTTTATGGTCTTTTCTGCGTTTACCAGCACGTTCTTTTATATCGTGAAAATCGTCTATTCTAGATTTCGATTTTGTAGTACGCGCTTTAGGTTGGCGTCGCATCCAATCTAATTCTTTCTTAAATACTTGTTTAGCTTTTCCAACTTCTACAGCTTCCTGTGCGATTCTAGCTTCCTTTTTTTCTAAGTAATACGAGTAGTTTCCTTTATAGCTAAACATCTCACCTTGATCTAATTCTATGATTTCATTACACACACGTTCTAAGAAGAAACGGTCGTGAGTTACCATAAATAAGGTCATGTTTTCTTTAGCAAAAAACAATTCTAACCACTCAATCATTTCTAAATCTAAATGGTTGGTAGGCTCATCTAATATTAATAAATCGGGTTTATTAATTAGGGCATTCGCTAAAGCCAAACGTTTTTTTTGTCCTCCGGATAAGGTGCTTACTTTCTGTGAAAAGTTGTCTAGTTTTAATTTCGATAGGATTTGTTTGTATTGCGTTTCAAAATCCCAAGCATTATAACGATCCATTTGTTCGAATGCTTTCTGATAAGCATCTGCATCTTCTGTATTATGTAATGCCGCTTCGTAATTACTAATTACTTTTAGAATATCATGATCACCATCAAAAATGGTAGCTTCTACCGTTAAATTAGGATCTAAAACAGGCTCTTGAGGTAAAAAAGAAACGGTAATATCTTTTCTGAAGATTATTTGTCCAGTATCTGGCTGATCAAGTCCTGAGAGAATGTTTAGAATCGATGTTTTTCCTGTTCCGTTTTTAGCTACAAAAGCTACCTTTTGGTCTTTATGTATACTAAATGACAGGTTTTCGAATAACGTAAGTTCTCCGTAAGATTTAGCTATATTTTCTACTGTTAAATAATTCAAGTGCGTCTTTGTTTTATAATTGTTGTGCAAATATCCAAAAAGTAAACGATTAGTTTTGATATTCAGGGCGAAAACTTATATTTGTCGATAAATCACTGTCCGCTATTCATGACCAAATTTTTATTTCTTACTTGTATTGTATTATGTCTTTCAATTTCTGGATGTATTTCTCATAAAGAATTAGTTTACTTGCAGCCACCAGAAACGGGAACCGATTCTATACCTAAAGTTCTGGCAGGACAGTCTCCATATCGCATTCAAATTTATGATATTTTAAATATTAGAGTAAAAGCTCTCGATCAAGATGCCGTTCAGATTTTTAATCCCATGGGAGAAGATTTGTTAAGTGCAAATAGTGTCGAGCGTGCTTATTTTGATGGGTTTACTGTTGATTTACATGGAGAAATTAGAATTCCTGCCTTAGGAAGAGTTAATGTTTTAGGATATACTACAGAAGAGATTGAAAAGATTTTAGAATTAAAATTACTAGAAAAACAATTTAAAGAAACCGCTAATATTTTTGTAACAGTAAAACTTACAGGATTACGTTATACGGTTAATGGAGAAGTTGGGTCTCCAGGAACAAATACTTTATTTCAAGATCGTGTAAATATTTTTGAAGCTATAGCCAATGCTGGCGAAATTCCTATTACTGGAGATAGAAAGGATATTATGATTATTAGGCAATATCCGCAAGGACAAAAAATTCATCATATCGATATTACTCGTGAAGATGCAATGGATTCTCCATATTATTATATTCAAACTAACGATGTGATTTATGTAAAACCACTCCGTCAGAAATCTTGGGGAACAGGGGAGACAGGGATGCAAACTTTAGCATCTATAGCTTCTCTACTTGCTATAGTTACAACAACAATATTATTAATAGATCGACTTTAAGGTATGGCACAATACGAATATGACGATCAGGACCAAATGGAATCCGGAGGGATGACCTTCGATTTTAGAGGGTATTTGTTTAAGGTTCTTAATCTATGGAAATTGGTTTTACTATGTGTTGGTGCTGCTTTATTAATAGCGTACTTAATAAATGTTAGAAAGCAAAATATTTATAAGTTAGACTCTTTAATTTCTATTGAAAACGACCAAAATCCTTTTTTTACTGCTAATACAAGTATTTCTTTTAACTGGGGAGGAGTTTCAGGAAAAGTTGGTAAAGTTATTACTTCACTAGAAACAAGAACACACAATGAAAAAGTTGTTGATTCGTTAGAGTTTTATATTGATTATTTGAAGGAAGGGAAATATAGAAAGGAAGATATCTATAAAGATGCTCCATTTTACATTGAAATTGATAAGCAGCAAGGGCAGCTTTTAAATCATCCTATAGGTATTCGATTTATTAACGAGAAGCAGTTTGAAATTTTTACAGAATTTGAAAATGATGGAGGCTTGGTTCAATTTTACGGTGATAAACATACAGATCGTGTTGGTTTGCCTACCGGTTTATTCAATAAGACTTTTTCTATAGGAGAACCAGTCAGTTTACCATTTGTTCATTTTACTTTATTAACGAAACCGGAACAAACGTTTTCTAATAATTCAGAGTATTTTATCAAATTTTTAAATTTTGATCAAGTTGTAAATAGTTATAAAAACACAATAAAGGCAGCTCCACTATCTCAGGCGTCTTCTTCTGTGTTACGCTTATCATTGTCAGGTCATAACAAAGCCAAAATTGTAGATTATTTAAATGCGACATCTGCTATTTTAAGTAGGACAGAGTTGCAACGTAAGAATCTTTATGCGACAAATACAATTAAATTTATTGATAGTAGTTTAGCAAGTGTGAACAACAGTTTGAAAGATTTTTCAGATGAAATGAACACGTTTAGAAAACAAAATAAAGTGTTTGATGTTGGTGCCGAAATGACAGAGGTTTCTTCCCGTTTACGAGAATACGAGATGGCAAAGGAGACTGGGGAAACAAAGTTGAATTATTTAAATGCTCTAGAAGACTACTTACGTACTAAAACGAGCTACATTAATATTGCTGCGCCTTCTTCTGTCGGGATTGAAGAGTCTAATATTCAGCAAAGTGTCGGAAAAATAACAGCTTTATCTATAGAGCGTCAGAATTTGGAATATAGTATGAAGGAAGGATCTGAGTTGTTTAAAGATCTTGACCGTAGGATAAATTCTGAAAAGCAAGTATTGTTAGAAACGATAAATGCAACTAAAAGTACTATAAGATCTCAGTTAAATAGTATTCAGCGTCAAGCAACAGCTTTAGAATCTAAATTAAGTAATTTACCAGAAGATCAACAGGAATATTTGAAAATTCAACGTAAGCTGGATATTAGTCAAGAAGCTTATAATGTATATATGGCTAAACGAAGTGAAGCAGCCATTGTAAAAGCTGCGAATATTTCAGATATCACGTCTATTGATGAAGCTAAAGATATTGGTGGTGGATTTATTGGTCCAAACAAATCGCTTAATTATATGATGGGTTTAATGATTGGTTTTTTTCTACCCATGTTATTCATCTTCATTATATACTTATTAGATAATACGATTCATGGATCTGATGAGGTTGAACGTCTGTCTCGTATTCCTATTTTAGGATTGATTGGGAAGTATAAATATCATAATAATTTAGTGGTTTTTGAGAAACCAAAATCGGCAGTAGCAGAGTCCTTTAGATCGATTAGATCTAGTTTACAGTTCATCTTTAAAAAGCAAGAAGGAGATCAGAAATTAGGAAAAACAATTATGGTAACTTCTTCTGTTAGTGGAGAAGGAAAGACCTTCACATCTATTAATATGGCTACTGTCTATGCTTTATCTGGTAAGAAAACAATATTATTAGGATTAGATTTACGTAAACCAAAAATATTTGGAGACTTCGGAATTACCAATGATTTGGGGATGGTAAATTATTTAATTGGAGAACATTCTTTAGCACAAGTAACCAGTCACACGACTGTTGAAAATTTAGATGTGATTCCTTCAGGTCCTGTACCTCCGAATCCTTCAGAATTGCTTATGAGTGATGTTATGACCGATTTAATTACTCAACTTCGTCAGGAATATGACATGATTATTTTGGACACTCCACCGTTAGGTTTAGTTACAGATGCGTTACAATTAACCCAGTTTGCAGATGCTACTATTTTTATGGTGCGTTTAGATTATACCAAGAAAGGTATGTTGTCACTAATTAATGCAAAACACCGTATGGGTGAAGTAAAGAATATAAGTTTTGTGCTTAACTTTTATAAGCATAAAACTAATCATAATTACGGTTATGGCTATGGTTACGGTTATGGCTATGGTTATGGCGTTTACGGAAATGCATATCATGAAAGTGATAAGAATAAAGGTATCGTAGGACAATTAAAACGTTTTATAAAACGAATTTAATTGGTGGTTATCTTTTAACTTGCTTTATTTAAACTAATTAATAGTTTTACTGTTTTAGTTGTAATTTAATATAAAAAATGAGTAGCCAACTTAGATAACACCATGCAGAAGAAAGATAAGATTACCATTATTGGTTTAGGGTACGTAGGTTTGCCTTTAGCTGTTGAATTTGCTAAAAAATATTCAGTTGTAGGATTTGATGTAAATCAAAATCGAGTGTCCGAATTACAGTCCGGAAAAGACAGAACTTTAGAAGTTACAACTCCAGAACTTCAGGCCGTTTTAACTACGGATACCGACGCAGAAACGGGGTTGTTAATTTCTTGTCAGCCGGAATCAATGGCGGACTCTAATATTTTTATTGTCACTGTTCCAACACCTACAGATGTTTTAAACAAACCTATTTTTACCCCTTTAGTTAAAGCAAGTGAAACTATAGGGAAAATTTTAAAAGAAGGAGATATTGTTATTTATGAATCTACTGTTTACCCTGGTGTTACAGAAGATATTTGTGTACCAATTTTAGAAAAGGTTTCAGGATTAAAATTCAATACAAATTTCTTTGCTGGTTATTCTCCAGAACGAATTAATCCAGGTGATAAAACACATACCGTCACTAAAATTTTAAAAGTAACTTCAGGTTCTACACCAGAAATAGCAATACGTGTAGATCAATTATATAAAACGGTTATAACTGCAGGAACACATATGGCGCCTTCAATTAAGGTTGCAGAGGCTGCAAAAGTTATAGAGAATTCACAGCGTGATATAAATATTGCTTTTGTTAACGAATTGTCTAAAATTTTTAGATTATTAGATATTGATACAAAAGCTGTTTTAGAAGCAGCAGGAACCAAATGGAATTTTATTAAATTTTCTCCAGGTTTAGTTGGAGGGCATTGTATTGGTGTCGATCCATATTATTTAGCACAAAAAGCAATCGAGTCTGGATATAATCCGGAAATAATTCTTGCTGGACGAAAAATGAACGATAGTATGGGCGCTTATGTAGCGACCGAAACTGTAAAGTTAATGATTAAAAAAGGGGCTAAGATTAAAGGCTCTAATGTTTTAGTTTTAGGGATTACATTTAAGGAAAATTGTCCAGATATAAGAAATTCTCGTGTTATTGATATTATTAAAGAATTAAAAACATACGATGTGAATGTTGATGTTTTAGATCCTTGGGCTTCAGCAGAAGAAGTAAAACATGAATATAATTTAGATTTATTGGGTAAAGCTTCCCAACTTCAAAAAGATTACGATGCTGTTATTTTGGCAGTATCTCATAATGAATTCTTAGAATTAGATATCACAGGATTAAAATCGGAAACAGGAGTATTATTCGACGTAAAGTCATTATTACCAAAAGACTCTGTAGACGCTAGATTATAATATCAAATACAAAACTATGTACAATACAAAATACCATTCAGCAGATTTATCAAACATTAGTATTTTAGTAACTGGAGGTGCTGGTTTTATCGGTTCTAATTTAGTTGAGTACCTTTTAAAATATGGAACTAAGAAAGTTCGTGTGCTTGATAATTTTTCAAACGGATATCGTGAAAATTTAGCTGCATTTAGTTCAAATCCAGCATTCGAACTTATTGAAGGTGATATTACAGATTTAGAAACTTGTAAACGAGCTGTTGCAGGTATGGATTATGTTAGTCATCAAGCAGCTTTAGGTTCTGTTCCGCGTTCTATAGAAGATCCTATAGCAACAAATAATGCTAATATTAATGGGTTTTTAAACATGTTAGTGGCGGTGAAAGATAGCGATTCTGTAAAGCGTATGGTATATGCGGCGTCAAGTTCTACATATGGAGATAGTCAAAATCTGCCAAAAGTAGAAGATATTATTGGGAATCCATTATCTCCGTATGCTGTTACAAAATATGTGAATGAATTGTATGTTAATGTGTTTGGTAAAACTTACGGAACCGATGTTATAGGGTTTAGATATTTTAATGTGTTTGGACCTAGACAAAGTCCAAATGGCGCCTATGCTGCGGTAATTCCTCTGTTTATGCAAGCTTTAAAAGATAACAATCCGGCAAAAATTAATGGTGATGGTGGACAAACGCGTGATTTTACTTTTGTAGATAATGCGGTTCAAGCTAATGTTCGTGGTTTTTTTGCACCAAAAGAGGCTGCAAACGAAGTTTTTAATGTGGCTTGTGGTGAACGAATTAGTGTAAACCAATTATGGAATGATTTAAAATTGGCAGCTGATTCTGATTTAAAACCTATTTATGGTCCAAATAGACAAGGTGATGTTAGAGATTCTCTAGCCGATATTTCTAAAGCTGAACGTTTATTAGGATACAAGCCTCAGTTTACTGTTGCCGAAGGTTTAAAAATCACATGGGATTGGTTTAATTAATTTTTTAAATAGCTACAGAATTAGTTTGAACTAGCGTATTTGTTTTCAGAATAACACTTTGTAATATCTTTTGTGTATGCATAGTGTCATTCTGTGGAATTAAAAAACGTTCTAAATCATCGGTATGCATAATTTGTTCTGTTGTATCCATAAATCCATAACCTTTATAATAGCCATCTTTAATCAAAATAAAAGCGGATTCTTCGTTATGTCTTCCCGTTTGTTTTAAAACCATCTCTTGGTTGCTACTTTTAATAGTTTCAATGGCTTCGTTTACTCTCAAATTATAATCATCAATAGATTCTAATTGCTTGCAAATACCGTTACAATTATTAATGAGATAATGCGAACACTCAGAAACGCCTTCTTGTAAATGACAATACTTCGGACATAAATTAAAAGCCTTGCAATATAACTCTAATTGCTGTCTGCAATCTGTAATAGAATAATATATTTGAAGTGGATTTGGTGCCGATTTTAAGGTGTTATATGCCAAATGCTTGATGCCATCACGATCTTCGTAACTAAAAATAGCGAAGGCTTTTGGATTGCGCTTTGCTGCTTGATTAAACTCTGGATAATGTTCTTTAATAGCTGCATCTTCCATAAGTAAAGCAATTAATTCGCTTCCCGATAAATCAAAAGAAATATCGGCTGTTTCTCTACAAAGATTCATTTCTTTCTCTGTTTTGTTATAGAAATGACTCAATACACGTTTTTTTAAATCTTTAGCTTTCCCGACATAAATAATTGTGCCTTTTTTATTTTTGAAATAATATATTCCAGGTGTATTTGGTATAGCATTAAAAACTGTACTTGGTAAGTTTGGAGGTAAAGTAGCTTCTTTTGAAGTTGGTTTTAAAAAGTTTTTAAAAACGATTTCTGCTTGGTCTTGAGCTAACAACATCTCAAATAAAATAACAGTAGCTTCAGCATCACCTTTGGCGCGATGTCTATCAAATACTTCAATGTTTAAGGTTGTACATAATTTTCCAAGACTATAGGATTGATGACCAGGAAGCAGTTTTCTGGATAATCGTATGGTACATAATTTTTTTCTTTTAAATTCGATACCAAGTTCTTTAAATGAATTACGAATAATATTATAATCGAAATTTACATTATGAGCTACAAAAATAGTGTCTGTTGTAATATCTATAACTTGCTGTGCAATTTCAGAAAATGTTGGAGCATCGGCAACCATACTGTTGTCAATTCCTGTTAAAGCTGTAATATAATCGGGAATATGAGCTTCAGGATTTACTAAAGATGTAAACTCCTCTATAATTTGTGTTCCATCATGTTTTAAAATAGCAATTTCAGTAATTTTATTTCCACTGCCAGTCGTTTCAATATCTATTATAGTATACATTATTGCATCATTTTTTCTAAAGCTTTTAATTCTATTCCAAGCTCGTTAAACATTCTTATTATGCTACTTAATTGTAGTTCGTGTTCTTCATATTCCTGAGTATTTATACAGCAAGCAAATTCCCATAATTCTAAGACATCGTGAATTGAAACAAAATAAGGATCGTAAGTTTTGTTATCAGAGACTAAAAGCAAACCATTATTGTCTTTAATCTGATTATAGACACGTTTGTAAACCATACCTTGAGTGTTTGTTAAAATCACATATGTACGTCCGTTTTGTATGTCGTTTTTATTTTCGATAAATCGACCAACAACGTAAGATCCGTTCTTTAATGGTAGCATAGAATCACCTTTTATAGGAAATGCTCTGTGCTTTCCCGTTGGTAAAAATGGTAACTTTATTTTTTGTAATTGATCGATATATTCTGGGTCGTCGTAACCATTTAAATATCCAGCGGAGGCTTTTACTGGCACGACTTCTATTAACTCGTCGTCATCAATATCTACAACCATTGGAAAAAGTATGCGCCCTTCACCAATTTCAAGAAACGAACCATCTTTGGTTTTAGTTAAATCTGTTCGTATTAGTATATCTGCTGGAAGCTTAAAATAATCTGAAAATACCATTAACATTTCTATCGAAGGTTCAGAACGACCCTCTTCGTACGATCCAATTCTAGATCTTGTAATATTAAGTGCTTTTGCAAGTGCTTCTTGCGAAAGTTTTTTAAGAGACCTTAAATGTCGAATATTTGAACCAATCATTTCAGAAAATATTAAGCGTAATAAATCAGTTGATTTATATGTAAGCAGTTGTTGATTGTAAATGTAGCGAAATATTTTTTACGAAAAAGAATAAACTGTAATCAAACCAAATAATTTTATACTCTAATGGTTTTTAAAATGAATGAATCTAATTTTAAATGATTTAACTGTCTTAAAGTTAGTGTTTATGGTGTGTCGAAATCGGTATTGTTCTCAGTTTGAAGCATAAAAAAAGAGCCTCTTGGGCTCTTTTAAAATTGCTATTTGTTATCACTTCTATGTCTTTTTTTATATTCATCGAATATTTTACGCTTAAATTCATCTTCGGTTTTCTTAAGAATGATTATTTTTTTAGCAGGTAAAGCATTTTGTAATTCTTTAATATATAAATTGAATAAGAGCTCTCTTTCATCATTTGATCTTATCATATTAGTCAAAAGTATTTTAGCCTCAGCTTCAGTTAACGTTTGAATATCTATATTTCTTCTTTGGGCTTTCATTTCTTCTCGAATGGCATCGTTTTGCTCATTGTAATCATTATAAATGGGCCAAAATTTTTGCGCTTCACTTTTAGAAAGATCTAACTTTTCAGTGAAATAGGCTATTTTTAAATTCTCTATTTTTTCGTCCTTAGTTTGTGAAAATACATTTACTGTACATAAGGTGAGTAGTAAAATGATATATTGTTTTTTCATAAAATAAATTTTAATTGTCTAAAAGATCTTCAAGTTCAATTTCACTTTCAATATAATTATTTATAGATGCATCACTAATTGCACTATCCAAAATGTCGCTTCCAAATACATCTGAATCTGTAACTAATGTTGCCATTTCCGAAGTGTTTAAATCTTCATTTAAAATAAAAGATTCAAGCGATTCATTGTTTATAGAGCTTATAGAATTAGATTGATTATTTGAAAACGTAAGTGTAAACATTAGCATTAAACAGGCAGCAATACTGGCGGCATATACCCAAGGTTGTATATGTAACCTTCTAACTTTAGACGTGTTTTTAGCCGTAGCTTTATTATAAATGGTGTCTTCTAAATTTTCGAAATAATGATCTGGTACTTTAAAACCATGACTAGGAATTTTAGCTTGCATTTTGGCTTCATTTAAAATTGTGTCCTCCAGATTATTAAAATAATCTTTCGGAATTTTAAATCCTGCGGTGTTATTGTTATGTAAGTCTTTGAGTTTCATCTTAGTATTTAGACTGTTTTTTTATGCAAAGGTTTAATCATGTGTTAAATAGTCTTCAATTTTTTTTACAGCTAGGTGATAAGAGGCTTTTAAAGCACCTTCACTAGTTTCTAATATCTCAGACATATCCTTATATTTTATGTCTTCAAAATAGCGCATATTAAATACCAGTTGCTGTTTTTGGGGCAGCCTAGCGATAGCTTGTTGTAATTTAAATTGAATCTCGTCGCCTTCAAAATACACATCAGATTTTAATTGATCTAATGCTAATTGTTGTGTGTCTTCATTTGTAATTTGTAATAATTTTGCTCTTTTATTTATAAATGAAATGGATTCGTTAGTTGCGATTCTATACATCCACGAGTATAATTTACTGTCTCCGTGAAATGAATTTATATTTCTAAATATTTTTATGAATGTATTTTGTAACACATCATCGGCGTCTTCGTGAGATTTTACAATGTTACGGATATGCCAATACAGACGTTCCTTATAAAGACGAATTAATTCTTTAAAAGCTAAATCTCTGGTTGCATCAGATTTTAGTTGCTCTAAAAGCTGTGACTCGTTAATCATTCATAGGTTTTGTACTTAGACTGTATAAGGTATTAAAAGTTTAATTTGAAACGGATATTAATTGAAATAAACTTTAAAATTACACGTAAAAAAAGGATAAACATTTTAAATCTGCTTATCCTTTTATTAATGAGTTTTATTAATCTTTTACTCGAAACTTTGCATGTTTACTAATTTCTTGTAAACGTTATTTTTCTGAAGTAATTCGTCATGAGTTCCTTGCTCTACAATTTCACCTTTTTGCATCACTACAATAGTATCTGCACTTTGAATGGTTGATAAACGGTGAGCGATTACAATAGAGGTTCTGTTTTTCATCATATTCTCTAAGGCATTCTGCACTAAACGTTCACTTTCTGTATCTAATGCAGAAGTCGCTTCATCCAGAATCATAATTGGAGGATTTTTTAAAACGGCACGTGCAATACTTAATCGCTGCTTTTGTCCGCCAGATAATTTGTTTCCAGAATCTCCAATATTAGTTTCTATACCAAGAGGTAAATCTTTTACAAATTCCCAAGCATTTGCAATTTTTAGTGCTTCGATAATTTCATCGTCTGTAGCATTTTCTTTTCCTAAAAGAATATTTTCTTTAATGGTGTCGTTAAACAATATGGAATCTTGAGTTACTAAGCCCATTAAACTACGTAGTGAATGTTTTGTTAAGTCTCGAATATCATCACCATCTATAGTAATACTACCTTCGTTAACGTCGTAAAAACGTGTCACAAGATTGGCAATCGTACTTTTTCCACTACCAGATTGTCCAACTAGCGCAACACTTTTTCCTTTAGGCACTTTTAGTGAAAACTGTTTCAAAACTAAATCATCTTCATATTTAAACGAAATGTTGTTTAGTGAAATGTCGTTATTAAAATCTGCTTTAACTTTAGCATTAGGTTTGTCTTCTAAAGGCGATTCTGTATTTAAAATTTCTAAAACACGTTCTGCTGCAGCATTTCCTTTTTTAACACCATAACTCGCTTTACTAATCGCTTTTGCAGGTGTTAAAATGTTATATGCAAGACCAATATAAACGATGAATAAACCAGCATCTAAGCTGTTTTCGTTTAAAACCATTCGTCCGCCATACCAAAGTAATACGGAAATAACCGTAATTCCTAAAACTTCACTTGTAGGTGATGCTAAGTTCTGACGATTTAATAAAGTGTTGGAAAAGTTGTAATATCTTAAAGTTGAATCTCTAAATCTATTACTAAAAATAGTTTCAGAAGTAAAGCCTTTTATCACTTTTAGTCCGCCTAGAGTTTCTTCTACAACAGATAAAAAAATACCTTGTTCTTTCTGAACCTTATCCGATTTCTTCTTTAAAGATTTTCCTATTAATGAGATTAGAAATCCACTAACGGGAATAAACACGAAGACAAAAATGGTTAGTTCAACACTAATCATAAACATGGCTATGATAGTAAAAATAATCATTAAGGGTTCGCGAACTATAAGTTCTAAAATAGATAAAAAAGAGGTTTGAATTTCTTGAACATCACTAGAAATTCTAGCAATACTATCTCCTTTTCGTTTTTCAGAGAAGAAGGATAGTGGTAAATTTAAGTATTTGTCGTACAGTGTATCTCGAAGATCTTTTAGTACGCCATTCCTTAAATAGGTGATAAAATACATGGCTAGATAGTTGAAGAAGTTTTTTAATAAAAACATGCTTACAACCAAAGCAACCATAAAAAATAACACTTGATCGCTACCTTCGTTTGCTTTTTGAGTAACAAAGAAATTTAAATAATTTTCGGCATAATCCTTTATCCCAGAAAAGCCTTCCCATACAGGTTTTGCATTTATTTGTTTCGTTTTATCGAATAATACGTTAAGCATTGGGAATAACGAAACCATGGCTAAAGTGCCAAAAAGGGCGTAAAATATATTACAAATGATATTTAGAATCGCATAAACTTTATAAGGTTTAGCGAATCTAAATATCTGTTTAAAATAGTTCATTAACTAAGTTTCATATCTTTAATAATAGCATCAATTTTAGCTTCAAGTTTTGCTTCTGTCGCTTTAAAATTGTCTGTGCTGTCTAACGGTGTATTGGCGCTAATATAGAATTTAATTTTAGGCTCTGTTCCACTAGGTCTTAATGCAACTTTACTACCATCTTCTGTGTAATAAATAATAACATTAGATTTAGGAATATCTATAGTTTCTTCTTTTCCAGTTGCTAAATATTTAACTGTTGCAGTTTGGTAATCTTCTACACTTACAACTTTAGAACCGTTAATTGTTGAAACTGGGTTTTCGCGAGCATCAATCATCATTTGAGTGATTTCTTGAGCACCTTCAATTCCTTTTTTAGTTAATGAAATTAAACGTTCTTTATATAAATCGTGTTCAACATAAAGATCTAATAAACTTTGGTACATAGAACTTCCGTTTGCTTTTGCATCAGCAGCAATTTCACAAGCCAATAGGGTAGAGGTTACGGCATCTTTATCGCGAACAAAATCGCCCACTAAATAACCAAAACTTTCTTCACCACCACCAACATAAGTTTGTTCTGGGAAATCTTGAATCATTTTAGCAATCCATTTAAATCCTGTAAGTCCAACTTTATAATCTACATCGTAAGCTTTTGCTAATTGATGCATCATTGGAGTCGATACTATTGTTGAAGCGATAAATTCGTTTCCTTTAAGTTTGCCTTTAGCTTTCCATTGTTTAAGAAGGAAATCTGTCATTAATAACATGGTTTGATTTCCATTTAATAAAATCATTTTACCATCTAAATCGCGAACTGCAACTCCTAAACGGTCACAATCAGGGTCTGTACCTATAACGATATCAGATCCTGTTTCATCGGCTAAATCTAAAGCCATTTTTAAAGCTTCAGGTTCTTCTGGATTTGGAGATTTTACAGTTGGGAAATCACCATTTGGTACTTCTTGTTCTTTTACAATATGAACGTGATTGTAACCAGCTTGTTTTAAAGTTTGAGGAACAGACGTTACAGACGTTCCGTGAAGTGGAGTAAAAACAACTTTTAATTGTTCTCTAGCTTCATCTGTTGTGTAGCTTCCGTTTTCTATAGATGCTTCAATAAAAGCATTGTCTACATCTTCTCCAATATAATGAATAAGTTCAGCGTTTTCTTCAAATTTAATTTCAGAATAATCTAAACCGTCAATTAACTTTACAATTAAATCGTCGTGTGGCGGAACCAATTGTCCTCCATCTTGCCAATATACTTTATAACCGTTATATTCTGGTGGATTGTGAGACGCTGTTAAAACGATACCACAATGGCAGTTTAAGTGTCTTACTGCGAAAGATAATTCTGGTGTTGGACGTAAATCTTCGAAAAGATAAACCTCAATATTATTTGCTGAAAAGACATCGGCAACAACTTTTGCTAATGATTTACTATTATGTCTACAATCGTAAGCAATGGCTACTTTTACAGTTTCGTTAGGGAAACTTGTATGTAAATAATTGCTTAAACCTTGAGTGTTTTTTCCTAATGTATATTTATTAATACGGTTGGTGCCAACTCCCATTATACCTCGCATACCTCCAGTTCCAAATTCTAAGTCTTTATAAAAGCTTTCTTTTAAATCTGTTGGATTGTTAGCAATTAAATCTTTAATGTTAGTTTGTGTGTCTTCATCAAAGGCAGGTGTTAACCATGTGTTTACGCGTTCTAATAATTCAGGTTCAATGTGAGTCATAATATTTTAATTATATAATAAACAATAATAAGTAATTAGTTGAGTGGTTATAATGTCTGTTCTAAATTTAATTCATTTTTAATTCTATATCTAACTCTGTTAGGTTTTGATCTTAAAACAAGTTCTCCTAAAAAGCCAGCAACAAAAAATTGTGTTCCAATAATCATTGTAGTTAATGCAATAAAAAATTGTGGACGTTCGGTAATAAGTCTGCCATATGGATTTAGAAAAATTTTATCAATTCCTAAATATACAGAAAATCCAAATCCAATCGCTAACATTAATCCACCTAATGCACCAAAAAGATGCATTGGTCGTTTGCCAAAGCGCGAAAGAAACCAAATGGTAATTAAGTCTAAAAATCCGTGAATAAAGCGCTCCATACCAAATTTTGTTTCGCCATACTTTCTAGCTTGATGCTGAACTATTTTTTCTCCAATATTAGAGAATCCAGCATTTTTAGCCAAAAGCGGAATATAACGATGCATTTCACCATTAACATCAATGTTTTTTACAACATCGTTTTTATATGATTTTAGTCCGCAATTAAAATCATGAAGTTTAACTCCTGATGTTTTTCTTGCCGCCCAATTAAATAATTTTGAAGGTAAATTTTTTGAAATTATAGAGTCGTAACGTTTCTTTTTCCAGCCCGAAACCATGTCAAAATGGTCATTCACAATCATGTTGTAAAGCTCTGGGATCTCTTCGGGGTTGTCTTGTAAATCGGCATCCATGGTAATAATTACATCGCCATTTGCTCTTGCAAAGCCAGCATGTAAGGCTTGCGATTTACCATGATTTCTTAAAAATTGAATGCCTTTAACTTCGGGATGGGCTTTGGATAGTTCTGAAATAATATTCCAAGAATTATCTGTACTGCCGTCATCTATAAAAATAACTTCGTATGAAAAACGATTGGATAGCATAACTCGTGCAATCCAATCGTATAATTCATTTAAAGATTCGTGTTCGTTAAGTAGCGGTATGACTACTGATATATTCATCTATGCGTTTTAAACTTTTAAAAGCTTCAAAAATACTATAATTAAATTGCTTCTGGGTCAGTTTTTTTCATTGCAAATGCAATTATTAAACCAATTATACAATAAAAAACAATTTGCATTGCTAGAGATTGGATTTGATTTCCTAATTCAAACTGATTTTGATTTTCCATTTCTGCAACGGCAATGTCTATTGCTTCTTGTGGCGTACCAAAACTTTGCATCATAGCTGTAGATTTCTCAATAACTTGTAGTTTTAATGCTTCAGCAGCATCTGGGTCTATGTAATTAAAAAGAATTACACTTACAATAGAACTAATTATAACACCAATTACTACCGTAGTAAAATACGCTGTAAATGCATCTTTAAAACTAATAAATCCATTTTGTAAACTTTTTGCTTTTGCAGTCGAGATTATCCCGAATATTATAATAACTATAAATAAAGCCACGCCAACCCATACACTGGTAAGGTATTCAAGATTTATAACGTAAGCAAAAACGGTGACAGCCGATAATAAGATGGCTAAATAAATACCGTAAGTGGCAGCCATAGATTTAAAAGAATTTTCCATAATTTTGTGATTGATTAACAGGTTTAAAAAAAGTTAGTAAACAAAGATACTAAAACGTTACAAAAAGAAACTTAAATAAAAATTACAGAAAAAGATTGCGTGAGAATAAAATTTAATTAAATTTGCAGTCTCAAAAATTGATAAGATTAAAACGTTTAGTGATGAAAAAAGATATCCATCCAGGAAATTATAGAGTAGTAGCATTTAAAGATATGTCGAATGAGGATGTATTTTTAACAAAATCTACTGCTAACACAAGTGAAACATTAGAAGTAGAAGGTGTTGAGTATCCTTTAATTAAAATGGAGATTTCAAGAACATCTCACCCGTTCTATACAGGTAAATCTAAATTAATTGATACGGCAGGTCGTATTGATAAATTCAAAAACAAATACGCTAAATTCAAAAAATAATTTAGTACAAAAATATTTTAAAAAAGCCTTTCAGATTCTGAAAGGCTTTTTTATTTTTACTTAAAAAATTAATTATGAATTATATTCTCTTTGATGGTCCTTCACGCAACAGCTTGTTACCTTTTACTTTTACAAGACCTGTAGCCGATATTAGAATTGGAATTTTAACCATTCGAGAAAAATGGGAACATCATCTGGGAAGCACAACCACAACGATTACCGAAGATTATCTTGCAGATAAATATCCGATGGTCGAAATGGAGGAGAATGTAATGATTAATGCATCGTTTCTTCCTAACTATGAATTGGTAGAATTGGTAAAAGGTTTGGAACTTAATCAAGCCATTTTTAAAGGAGAAGATGTAATTGCTTTTTTTACAACAGATAGTCAAGAAGATATCGATTTTGATACTTATGAAGCTATCGAGTATAATGAAGAGTCTCTTAAAGTAGAATATACTTGGGATATCTTTTCTAAAAATGGAGATGCTATTCAGGAGGATTTCGAACTGTTAACAGACGGAAGGACATCTCAGCCTATTCCTGCTACTGTAAATACAATTGCTTCAGAAAATATATTTATTGAAGAAGGTGCAGAACTTAACTTCGTAACTTTAAATGCATCTACTGGTCCTATTTATATAGGTAAGGATGCTGTAATTCTAGAAGGTTGTTTAATTCGCGGACCTTTTGCTTTGTGTGAAAAAGCTGCAGTTAAAATGGGAGCAAAGATTTACGGACCAACAACCATTGGACCGTATTGTAAAGTTGGTGGAGAAATAAATAACTCCGTATTGTTTGCAAATTCGAATAAAGGCCATGATGGTTATTTAGGAAATTCTGTGCTAGGAGAATGGTGTAATTTAGGTGCAGACACCAATAATTCTAACCTGAAAAATAATTATGCCGAAGTGAGATTGTGGAGTTACGAAACTGAGAATTTTGCAAAAACAGGGCTTCAATTTTGTGGGTTAATGATGGGGGATCATAGTAAATGTGGTATCAACACTATGTTTAATACAGGAACTGTAGTTGGTGTTAATGCCAATATATTTGGTACTGGATTTCCGCGTAATTTTGTACCTAGTTTTAGTTGGGGTGGAAGTAGTGGGTTTACAACATATGCTACAAATAAAGCTTTTGAAGTTGCCGAAGTTGTAATGAAGCGTAGAAATCTTGAATTTTCTGAAATCGACAAAGCTATTTTAGAGCACGTTTTTGAAGACACTAAAAAGTTTAGAAGAGACTAATCGTGTTTCTTAACTTGTTTTAATTCTAACAGATTTGTCGGATTTATACCTAAACCGTGAACGTTTTTTCTTGTAAAACGAACCACTTCATCGTAAAATAATGGCACTACAGGAGCTTCTGCAATAACTAAAGAATCAATTTTAGCGTAAAGTATTTCTCGTGCAGCTGTATTTGTTTCAGTAAAAGATTGTTCATACCAGGTGTCAAACATATCATTTTTAAAATGTGAATAATTTGGGCCATTTGGGGCGAAATTTTTGCTATAAAATAGCGATAAATAATTTTCTGCATCTGGATAATCGGCAACCCAACTGGCTCTAAATATATCTAATTTTCCATTTGCTTTGGCATCTTTTAATGCTGAAGGTGGAACCACATTAATATTTACAATTAATCCTGTTTTCTGAATTTCACGCTGAATATATTCGCAAAAGCTTAAATAGTTACTCGTTGTTGTTATGGTTATCTCCGGGTTTAGAATGCCTGTTTGTGTTTTAAACTTTTCGAGATAAGCTTTAGCTTTTTCAGGCTGATAATCAAATCCGATTGTCGCATTATAACCTGGCAATCCTTTAGGAATGAATCCGCCATGCGCAGGAATACCGATACCGTTTCTTAGGTAAGTCATCATTTTTTCACGGTCGAATCCGTAATTAATACTTTTTCGAAGCCATTCCGATTGAATTTCTGTCAATTCAGAATCCATATAAAACGATAAATATTCAGTGTTCAAATACGGGCCACGAATCATATTTACTTCAGTCGTATAGCGATCTCTTAAATGTCCGTTGGCTGTTAAAATTTCATCCTTATATGAGGCGTCTAGTCCCGAAATAAAATCGATATTACCTTGTGCAAATTGTAAAAACTCACTTTGTTTGTCTGGTAAAAAGGTGATGGATACAGCTTCTAAATACGGTAACTGCTGTCCTTCTGCATCTTTTTCAAAATACGAAGTGTTTTTTCTAAATACGAGTTTTACATTTTCTTCCCAACGTTTAAAGTAAAACGGACCCGTGCCAATAGGATGTGATCTAAATTCCGAGCCATAATGGTTAACTATTTCTTCAGGAACAACAGCGCAGTATTTCATGGTTAATAATCCAAGAAAGGCCGGAAAAGGTTGTTTTAGCTGTATTTGGAATGTGCTATCGTTAACAGATTTGAACGTTTCCACTTTATTTAAAACCCATCTTCCAGGTGATCCAACTTCCGGATCGAGTAAACGATTTAGACTGTATGAAAAATCTTTAGCAGTTACAGTGCGTGTAGAATCTTTTCCAAATAAAGGGTGTTGGTGATAATAAACATCGTCCCGTAATGCAAAAGTATATGTTAATCCGTCATCAGAAATAGTCCAAGATTTGGCAATTGCAGGTTCTACTTGCATGCTATCATTCATTTGTACTAATCCATTAAAAAGCTGATTTGTCGCCCAAATATCAGCAATGTCCTTTGAGAATGCTGGATCCAAAGAGCCAATGTTTTTATGCTCGTTATATTTAAAGACAAGATTGTTATTGTTTTCTTTTTTCTTGGGAGAACAGTTTATCAGGATCAAACTTCCAAAACATAAAAATAGGATGTTTTTAAAATAGGCAGTAGAAATTTTTAAAACTGAAGTCATAAACTATAAAAGGAAATTATACTTAAAGCGTTAGAATTTCAAAAGTAAGGGTATTATAACACAAAAGGAGTAGGCTTTTTAAATTAATTCATTTTTCTAAGCTTATACCAATTCACATCATCCATCTAATTATTTAATGACTAGGTATTAAGTGGGTTTTAACCTAAACACCATAGATTTTTTGTAAATTTGTAGCATTTTAGAATATCAAATTATGACTCGACAAAAAGTTGCTTTTTATACTTTAGGCTGCAAACTAAATTTTTCGGAAACCTCTACTATTGCTAGAAATTTTGAAAATGAAGGATTTGACCGTGTAGACTTTTCAGACCCTGCAGATATTTATGTAATTAATACATGTTCGGTAACCGAAAATGCAGACAAGCGTTTTAAAACGATTGTAAAACAGGCACAAAAAGTGAATCCGAAAGCATTTGTTGCAGCGGTTGGTTGTTATGCCCAATTAAAACCACAGGAATTAGCCGATGTAGATGGTGTAGATTTGGTTTTAGGAGCAACGGAGAAATTTAAAATTACAGATTATTTAAACGATTTATCTAAAAACGATTTTGGCGAAATACATTCCTGCGAAATTGAAGATGCCGATTTTTATGTTGGGAGTTATTCTATTGGAGACAGAACGCGTGCTTTTTTAAAAGTACAAGATGGTTGCGATTATAAATGTACGTATTGTACAATTCCGTTAGCACGAGGTATTTCTAGAAGTGATGCTTTAGAAAATGTACTTAAAAATGCTAAAGAAATTTCAGAAAAAAATATTAAAGAAATAGTTTTAACCGGTGTGAATATTGGGGATTACGGAAAAGGGGAGTTCGGGAATAAAAAACACGAGCATACGTTTTATGAATTGGTTCAAGGTTTAGATACGGTTGAAGGGATAGAACGTCTTCGAATTTCATCTATCGAGCCTAATTTACTTAAAAATGAAACGATAGATTTTGTGTCTAAAAGTAGAATATTTGTCCCTCATTTTCATATTCCGCTACAAAGTGGAAGCAACGAGATTCTTAAGTTAATGAAGCGTCGTTACATGAAAGAATTATATGTTGATCGCGTAAATAAGATTAAAACAGTCATGCCGGATGCTTGTATTGGTGTCGATGTTATTGTTGGGTTTCCAGGAGAAACAGATGAGTTGTTTCTTGAAACATATCATTTTTTAAATGAATTAAATATTTCGTACTTACACGTATTTATGTATTCTGAGCGCGATAATACAGAAGCTGTAAATATGGAAGGGGAAGTACCTAAAAGTGTACGAAGCAAGCGTAGTAAAATGCTTCGTGGCTTATCGGTTAAAAAACGAAGAGCATTTTACGAAAGCCAAATAGGAAGTACACGTACTGTTCTTTTTGAAGATGAAAATAAAGAAGGCTACATTCAGGGATTTACCGAAAACTATGTAAAAGTTAAAGCACCTTGGAATCCAGAAATGGTAAACACATTGCAAGAGGTTACCTTAACAAAAATAGACGAAGATGGCTTAGTCAGGTTTGAATTTGTAAAAGCCATTGCTACAGCATAAAACTAAAAAAGCCACTTTTAAAGTGGCTTTTTTATAATATTTAGATTCTTACACCTATAGGTAACATACTTTTGTATTCTCTGTGTTTTCTTACGAATTTAGCTATAGTGGGGCACGTTGGCATTACACTTAGATTTCGTTCTTGTATGTTTTTTAGAACTAGAGTTATAAATTCGTCTCTAAATGTTTCATTATCATGTTCTTCTGAAACAATTAGTTTGGTTAAAAAAATCTTTCGTTCTTGGAGCGAATATTCAATGATTGCTAAATCATTGTCAATTTTGTATTCAAACTGACGTAAAAAATCGTTGTCTGTTACTTCTGCTGTTTCTGTCATGGTCATGTTTTTTAACGAACGTAGTGATGTGAGAAAAATAGAATTCACTATTTTTGGTTTCTCTTAAAACCGTTGCAAATTTACGGAAATTTATTGTAAAATTAAAGAGTTTAACAGTTTAATACCTTATGAATCAAGATATAATACATGTGTATTTTATGCCAGGAATGGCCGCTAATTCTTCAATATTTGAATACATACATTTACCGAAGGATAGATTTAAGATACATTTGTTAGAATGGATTATTCCTGAACGAAAAGAGAGTTTATCTGCATATGCTAAACGTATATGTAAGGATATAGTTGAAGAGAACCCTGTTCTTGTAGGGGTTTCTTTTGGAGGGATTCTAGTGCAGGAAATGAGTAAACATATAAAAGCTAGAAAAATTATAGTTATCTCTAGTGTATTGACAAAATACGAGCTGCCAAAGCGAATGAAATTGGCAAAAGCTACTAAAATGTATAAGTTTCTCCCAACACATTTAGTTAGGGATTTTGAATCTTATGCAAAATATGCCTTTGGAGATTCTATTACTAAGCGCGTAAACTTATATAAAAAATATTTATCAGTTAGAGATAAGAATTATTTAGATTGGGCGATTGAGCAAGTCGTATGCTGGGACCAGGAGATCCCGCAGCCTAATACAATTCATATTCATGGTGATAAAGACGCTGTATTTCCATTTCAAAATATGCAAGATTGTATTATTGTAAATGGCGGTACGCATATTATGATTATAAATAAATATAAATGGTTTAATGAGAATCTTCCGAAATTAATTTTAGCCGATAATGTGGCTTAGATTTTGATGATATTCGTTACTTTAAAAACAAAACCGATTACTATGAAGCGTATCCAAAAAGGATTAATGTTTTTAGGATTATTAAGTGTAGTTGCATTGTCTATACATGCAGTTCAAGATCCTGAAACCGATGAGAATTTTGAAAAAAAACAATTAAACGATTATAGCATTTATGCCTTGCCAATGCCAGAAAAATTGGATTTTGCAGGCGAAGCTTTACCGTTAGACGATCCCGATATTCAAGAACGTATGGATCGTGAATTATTAGTAAACACGTATTGGCAGTCTAACGCATTGTTATTGTTTAAACGTGCCAATAAATACTTTCCTGTAATTGAACCGATTTTAAAGAAAAACGGTATACCAGACGATTTTAAATATTTGGCCGTCATAGAAAGCGGATTAACAAATGCAGTCTCTCCAGCAGGAGCACGTGGCTTTTGGCAAATTATGAAAGGAACGGGAAAAGATTTCGGTTTAGAAATAAATGATAATGTAGACGAGCGTTATAATCTTGAAAAATCAACAGAAGTCGCTTGTGAGTACTTAAAAAAATCTAAAGAACAGTTAGGAAGTTGGACCTTGGCAGCTGCAGCTTATAATGCAGGGAATAGAGGTGTGTCTTCGCGTTTAGATGATCAGCTTGTTGGTGAATACTACGATTTATTACTTGGAGAAGAAACAGGGCGTTACGTGTTTAGAATTGTCGCTTTAAAAGAGATTATGAGTAATCCTTTACAATATGGTTTCAATTTTAGAGAAAAAGATTTATATAATTTAGTCCCAACCTATACCGTAGAAGTTGATACCCCAGTTACTGATTTTGCCAGTTTTGCGAAAGGATTCGATATTAATTATAAGATTTTAAAAATCCATAATCCATGGTTGCGAGAATCATTCTTAAATAATAGTTCAGGGAAATTATACGAGATAGAAATTCCAGCGAAAGGAATTTATAAAGATTAAGAGTATATATAAAAAGTAAAAGGGCGTTGAATTAGTTAATTCAACGCCCTTTTTTATGTTTTAAAATGAAAAACTATCGTCTTCCACCTCTTGGTTGCTTATGTCCGCCAAAATGTTGATTAGGAGCTTGTGCACGCTTCATGTTTTCTTTCATCATTTTAATTTGATCAGTTAACATGCCTTGTTTATCTAATTTTTGAGCTTCAGATAATAATTTGCTAGCTTCTTGTTTTCTGCGTTTAGATAACGCAATACCTGCTAAGCTTAATTTTGCCATGGCTAAATCATGATCCATGTTTAAACCTAAGTCAACTGCTTTTTTTAAATATTTTTCAGACTCGTTCATGTTAGTCTGAGATATCATAATACCATGTAAGTAGTTGTAATACCCTTGTTGTTTAGCTACTAAAGCCGATTCTGGATTTTTAATTTTGATTAACCATTTGGTAGCGCCTTCAAAATCTTGCTTACGTAATTTCATGAAAGCAAGCAGAATAAATTCATTTTTAAAGTATAAAAAGATAAAAATGGCCGATAATAAGATTAACATAATACCGTTTCCAATGTTTCCTTCGATAAACTGATAAACAGCGTATGCAATAATTAAACCGGCGATAACTAATTTTATGTTCTTGTTGTACATGTGTTTTATTTAATTTTATAAGTTGTTATTGATGTTATTTTTGTTGGGTTTCTTGAGTTGGTAATGTTGCTAGCTTCAGCATTTACAATCATTTCATCAATAAAGCCTGTTTTTTTATCAGCCTTAACTTCTATGATTTGTTTGCCTTTTAATAATAGGTTAGTATGTTCGTCTTTAATAATCATACTTAAAGTAGATTCTGCATTTAAAAAGATAGAATCTGTTATTTTTTGAAGTTTCCATGTGTTCTTAGAATTAAATTCTCCTGTAAATTCATTAGTCCACGTGTCTCCAATGTCTACTTTCTGTTTCGGATAAATGTGCGTGAATTGCTCAAAACTTTTAGATAAAGATTCACTTCCAAATTCAGCCTTCATCGATTCTATCATTAACTGTTTCGTGAATTCATCTTTTATTCCGGCTAAGTTAATCATGTTGTTAATCATATTATCTGTACCATAAACCTGAATAATTTTACCGGTATTAGACATCTCTATTTGTAACTTAGAAAGTGTTAGTCCATCAAATATTTTACCTTCTGTATCACCTTCGGCAACGGGTTTGTCTGTGTCTACATCTACTAAAACACCAAATTTATTAGAAGTAGTTTTAAGTTTAAATTGATTAAAGCGAAACGATAATGTATAAGTACTGTCTGTTTTAGAAGACACTTTAAACGTGTAATTCTCTTCCAAATTATTTAATATAGTATGTTCAACACCCTGTTCGTTCCTAACAATATTCTGAGTAGCTTCTTGAAGAATAGTTATGCTATCTCCAATATTTAAGCGATATTGCAGTAAGGATTGGGCAGATACGGTATGTGTACCTATAACGGAAACTACTAATATCTTTAGAAAAAATCGAATCATTTGTACTATGTTATTTGGGAGTACAAAGAAACTAAAAATTTTACTAAAAAATATTTTTAAAATAAGGTTTGTGTAATAAAAAAGTCTTTGTATATTTGCCCGCAGTTTTGACGAAACCATCAAGACTTCATTTAGATAGAATATTGAAGATTTTAAAGATACAAGACAATGAGTAAAAGAACGTTTCAACCATCAAAAAGAAAGAGAAGAAACAAGCACGGTTTTAGAGAGAGAATGGCTTCTGCCAATGGTAGAAAAGTCTTAGCACGTAGACGTGCTAAAGGAAGAAAAAAACTGTCTGTATCTTCTGAGTCAAGACATAAAAAATAATGATATCAATGTGTTGATATATAAAGGTGTTACTATTCGTAGCGCCTTTTTTTATATCTAGTTTATAATTACTTTAGCAACATCTTAATATAATACAATGCCAAAAAATCCACAGCTAAAATCTATTCTTATTATAGGGTCTGGACCAATTGTAATTGGGCAAGCCTGCGAATTCGATTATTCAGGAACTCAAGCCTTAAGATCGCTTCGTGAAGATGGAATAGAAACCGTTTTAATCAATTCGAATCCAGCAACTATCATGACCGACCCTTCAATGGCCGATCACGTATACTTGTTGCCTCTAACTACAAAATCTATTGTAAAAATCCTTGAGGAGCATCCACAAATTGATGCCGTTTTACCTACCATGGGTGGGCAAACAGCACTTAATTTATGTATTGAGGCCGACGAGAAAGGAATTTGGAAAGATTTTGGAGTAGATATTATTGGTGTTAATATTGATGCTATTAATATTACAGAAGATAGAGAGCAATTTAGAGAGTTGATGCTTAAAATTGGTATTCCAATGGCACCACAAGCAACAGCTACATCTTACTTAAAAGGTAAAGAAATCGCTCAAGAATTTGGTTTCCCCTTAATTATTAGAGCATCTTACACCTTAGGTGGAGCAGGAGCTTCTTTTGTATATAGAGAAGAAGACTTCGATGAATTATTAACGCGTGGTTTGGAAATCTCTCCTATACACGAAGTAATGATTGATAAAGCACTTATTGGTTGGAAAGAATACGAATTAGAATTGCTTAGAGATGCAAATGATAATGTTGTTATTATTTGTTCTATTGAAAATATGGATCCTATTGGAATCCATACAGGAGATTCTATTACAGTAGCGCCAGCAATGACATTGAGTGATAAAACGTATCAAAAGATGCGTGATATGTCTATTCATATGATGCGTAATATTGGTGATTTTTCAGGAGGTTGTAACGTGCAATTTGCAGTGTCTCCAGATGAGAATGAGGATATTATTGCAATCGAGATTAACCCTCGTGTATCGCGTTCGTCTGCATTAGCAAGTAAAGCAACTGGTTACCCTATTGCAAAAATTGCTGCTAAATTAGCGATAGGTTATCATTTAGATGAGTTACAAAATCAAATTACAAAATCTACTTCGGCTTTATTCGAACCGACTTTAGATTATGTAATTGTAAAAATACCACGTTGGAATTTTGATAAATTCGAAGGTTCAGACAGAACTTTAGGACTTCAAATGAAATCTGTTGGAGAAGTGATGGGTATTGGACGTTCGTTCCAAGAAGCACTTCACAAAGCAACGCAGTCTCTAGAAATTAAACGTAACGGTTTAGGTGCAGACGGTAAAGAGAATAAAAATTACGATCAAATTATCGAGAAGTTAACTCACGCGTCTTGGGATCGTGTCTTTATTATTTACGATGCGATTGAAATGGGAATTCCGTTAAGTCGAATCCATGAAATCACAAAAATAGATATGTGGTTTTTAAAGCAATATGAAGAATTACATGTGCTTAAAAATGAAATTTCTACTTTTAAAATAGATAACATTCAGAAAGATTTACTTTTAGAAGCTAAACAAAAAGGATATGGAGATCGCCAAATAGCACATATGTTGGGCTGTCTAGAGAGTCAAGTATATAATAAGCGTGAAGAACTTGGTGTAAATCGTGTTTACAAATTAGTAGATACATGTGCTGCCGAATTCCAAGCGAAAACACCATATTACTATTCTACTTTCGAAAGTGATGTAGAAACTGCCGATGGTAATCGTTATGCAGATAACGAAAGTGTTGTTACAGATAAAAAGAAAGTGATTGTTTTAGGTTCTGGGCCAAACCGTATCGGACAAGGAATCGAGTTCGATTACTGTTGTGTTCACGGTGTACTTGCAGCTGCAGAATGTGGTTACGAAACCATCATGATTAACTGTAACCCAGAAACGGTATCTACAGATTTCGATACAGCCGATAAGTTATACTTCGAACCTGTGTTCTGGGAGCATATTTACGACATTATTAAACATGAAAAGCCGGAAGGTGTAATCGTTCAGTTAGGTGGTCAAACGGCCTTAAAACTTGCTGAAAAATTAACCAAGTATGGCGTTAAGATATTAGGAACTAGTTTTGAAGCTTTAGATTTAGCTGAAGATCGTGGATTGTTTTCTAATATGTTGAAAGAAAATAATATTCCTTACCCAGAGTTTGATATTGCAACTACAGCAGATGAAGCTTCTGAAATTGCAGACAAACTAGATTTTCCAATATTAGTACGTCCATCGTACGTTCTTGGAGGACAAGGAATGAAGATTGTGATTAATAAAGAAGAACTAGAAAAACACGTTGTTGATTTATTAAGCAGAATGCCAGGAAATAAATTGCTTTTAGACCACTATTTAGATGGTGCAATCGAAGCTGAAGCCGATGCAATTTGCGATGGTGAAAATGTTTACATCATTGGTATAATGGAGCATATCGAACCTTGTGGAATTCACTCGGGAGACAGTAATGCCCTACTACCACCTTTCACTTTAGGAGATTTGGTTATGGAACAAATTAAAGACCATACTAAGAAAATTGCTCTAGCATTAAATACTGTTGGATTAATAAACATACAGTTTGCTGTAAAAGACGACTTGGTGTATATAATCGAAGCCAATCCAAGAGCATCACGTACTGTTCCTTTTATCGCGAAAGCTTACGGAGAACCTTACGTTAACTATGCAACAAAAGTAATGTTAGGAGAGAAGAAGGTAACCGATTTTGATTTCAAACCGGAATTAAAAGGATATGCGATTAAGCAACCCGTTTTCTCTTTCAATAAATTCCATAATGTAAACAAGAAACTTGGTCCAGAAATGAAAAGTACTGGAGAGAGTATCTTATTTATTGATAGCTTAAAAGACGATGAGTTTTACAACATCTATTCTCGTCGAAGAATGTACTTAAATAAATAGACATACTATTTTATACTAAAAAAACCTTCTAATATATTGGAAGGTTTTTTTATGTTGTTTTTTTTGTAAAATTTAAAATGCTATACCACTTTTAATTACAAAATAAGCCAAAGGAATTGTAATGGCCAGAGAAATTAATATAGGCTTAGCCCAATCTCGTCTTTTATATTCAAAAGTTTTACCAATAAATTTATTCCAAAAATATTCCGTTAAAATAAAGCCTCCAATAACATTTGCAAAAATAGAAAGGTTGTTATCTAAATTAAACACTGTAATAAGAATCACAGGTAAAAAGAGATAAAGTAAAGAGAATATAAGTACTTGAGTTCGTCCTTTGCTTTGTCCTATTTTCTTCAAATTAGCCATTAATAAAATACTACCAAAAAGGGTTGAAAATAAAATGGATATAATTAAAATTAATAATTTCGAGTATAATTCTGGTAAAGCTTCTGCTTTAGATTTTGCGTTTGGAGGAAGAGATTCGGTAGCGTCTTTCAATTCTACAACAATTTCTTTAGTAGCGAGGCTTTCAGCCATTAAACTATCATGAGCAGCAATAACAGCTTCAGTATTAATATCTCTACTTTTTAGAATATCCAAAGCTGTTAAACGCGCTTCGTCTGTGTAAACATCTTCATTAAAACTAATGGCTTCAAGTTCTTCATTAGTCATTTTTCCAAATCGGTATAAAAATATATTATCGGTCATTTCTTAGTTTAAAGTGTTGTTTGTTCAGTCCGCAAAATATTTGCCAAACTATGCTTGTTAACAATTTTTACATCTGGCATTTAAGCAAATATTTGTCTTATTAAAGGCAAATTTTAATGCGAGAAATAATTCTGTTAAAGATACCACTAATTTTTTCGGAATATAAAAACATCAATCTCTTTATAGGTGATTGATAAATATAGAAGTGTTAAAATAAAATGTCTGATGAGTTTTTAAGTTCATCAGACATTTTTTATGGGCGTTACCCAAAGGGTCGCGCTTTTCGTTATATCTTTTTTAGCCATTTATGAAAGCTAAAAAAGGATGCCATTACAATCGCTAACGCAGTTGTTATTGTTTAGCTGTAAGTTCAGCAATTTTACAAATCACTTCTGTGGCTTTAATCATACTTTCTACGGGTACATATTCGTAACGGCCATGAAAATTATGTCCGCCAGCAAAAATATTAGGGCATGGTAAACCCATATAACTTAACTGAGAGCCATCTGTACCACCACGAATGGCTTTAATATTTGGAGTAATTCCAACTTGTTTCATCGCTTCTTCAGCAAGATCTACAATATGCATTACTGGTTCTACTTTTTCTTTCATATTGAAATATTGATCTTTTATATCAATAGTTACCACTTCGCGGCCATATTGCGTATTTAACTCGTTGGTTAATTTTTGCATCATTTCTTTACGTGCTTCAAAATGTCCTTTATCGTGATCGCGAATAATATACTTTAAAGTCGTACTGTCTACTTCCCCATTAATATCTGTTAAATGAAAAAAGCCTTGATAGCCTTCTGTATGTTCTGGTGTTTCTAAACGTGGTAAGGAGTTAATAAATTCTGTAGCGATATACATGGAATTAATCATTTTACCTTTTGCATAACCAGGGTGTACAATTTTACCTTCAACAGTTACTACAGCTCCGGCGGCATTAAAATTCTCATATTCTAATTCTCCAATTTCACTACCATCCATAGTGTAAGCCCATTCTGCACCGAATTTTTCAACGTCAAATTTATGAGCGCCACGACCAATTTCTTCATCTGGTGTAAACCCAACGCGAATTTTACCGTGTTTAATTTCAGGATGTTGAATTAAATATTCCATTGCAGTAACAATTTCTGTAATTCCAGCTTTGTCATCTGCACCTAAAAGGGTAGTGCCATCGGTTGTAATTAAAGTTTGTCCTTTATATAAAAGTAAGTCATCAAAATAATCTGGCGATAATATAATGTCTAGCTCTTTGTTTAAAATGATATCTTTTCCGTCGTAATTTTCAATAAATTGAGGTTTAACATTTGCACCAGAAAAATCTGGAGAGGTATCGAAATGAGAAATAAAACCTATTGTTGGGACATCGTGGTCTACATTACTTGGCAACGTGGCCATAATGTATGCGTTCTCGTCTATAGAAACATCATCTAAACCAATAGCTTTTAATTCTTCGGCAAGCGCATTAGCAAGATTCCATTGTTTTTTTGTACTTGGGGTGGTGTTACTTTCTGGATCCGATTCAGTGTCTACAGTTACGTAACTTACAAATCGGTTTATAAGGTGTTGTTTATTTATCATGAGGGGTAATATTTTACACAAAAATACTATTATTAATTATTTATGCTTTTTGAATTGTAGGATTTTTTAATTAAAAGTATTTTTGCATAAATAAAACAATAATGTATAAATTATTAATTCGTCCTTTATTCTTTAGTTTCGACCCTGAAGAGGTTCACCACTTTACATTTTCTATGGTGCGATTTCTTTCTAAAATCCCTTTAGTATCCAGTTTATTTAGAGCATTGTTTGTTGTCGAAGACCAGAAACTAGAACGTGAAGTATTCGGATTAAAATTTAAAAATCCAGTAGGTTTAGCAGCTGGATTTGATAAGAATGCCGTGTTGTTTAATGAATTGGCAAACTTCGGATTTGGATTTATCGAAATAGGAACCGTAACTCCAATCCCTCAAGTTGGAAATCCTAAAAAACGTATTTTTAGACTTATTGAAGACCAAGGTTTAATTAACCGTATGGGTTTTAATAATGAAGGTGTTGAAACTGCAATTACTCAGCTTAAAAAGAATAAAGGAAAAATTCTTATCGGTGGAAATATTGGTAAAAACACCCAAACCACACCTGAAAATTATACCACAGATTACGTAACCTGCTTTAATGCTTTACATCCTTATGTAGATTATTTTGTGCTTAACGTGAGTTGTCCAAACGTAGGTAGCCATGCGAAATTAAACGATAAAGATTATCTGCTAGAATTAATAAATACTGTAAAAAAGGCAAACAAAACCTTTGGTAAAGAAAAACCAATCTTACTTAAAATTGCTCCTGATTTAAATGATGCACAGTTAGATGAAATTATAGATTTAGTTAGCGAAACCCAACTTGATGGTGTGATTGCGTCTAATACTTCTGTAGATAGAAGCAATTTAAAAGCCACAACATCTAATCTTGAAACTATTGGTAATGGTGGGGTAAGCGGACAACCGGTAAAAGACAAAAGCACAAAAGTTATAAAGTACTTGAGTGAAAAAAGTAATAAAGCATTTCCAATTATTGGAGTAGGAGGGATTCATTCTGCAGAAGATGCTCTAGAAAAATTAGATGCAGGTGCAACGCTTGTTCAAATTTACACTGGATTTATTTATGAAGGGCCATCGCTTATTAAAAAAATTAACAAGGCTATTTTAAAACGTAGGTAGCCTTGTGAATGTCGATATACTAATATCATTTGCTTTTGCAACGTCTATTCTGGCTATTGCTCCGGGTCCGGATAATATTTATGTTTTAATGCAAAGTATAACCAACGGAAAATCGTTTGGTTTAGCGACTGTTTTTGGCTTGATTTCAGGCTGTTTAGTACACACCACTTTGGTTGCTTTTGGTGTTTCTGCTATAATAAAAGCATCAGATTCTATTTTCTTTTTTATAAAATTATTAGGGGCATCGTACTTACTGTATTTAGCATATAAGGTTTTTAAAAGTGATGCAGAAGTTTTATTAACGAACGACAATGTTCCAGATAAAACTTGGGGTCAGTTATTTAAACAAGGGTTTATTATGAATGTTTTAAATCCGAAAGTGTCTATTTTCTTTCTCGCTTTCTTTCCGGGTTTTTTATTTAGTGACAGCTTGAGTACGCTTCAGCAATTCTATATACTAGGCTTCATTTTTATGGGAATCTCATTCTTTATTTTTTCAGCTATAGCTGTTTTAGCAGGGTCAATATCAGAATATATAAAACAACACAAAGGGGTTGGTGGACTTTTAAAATGGATGCAAATCATTGTGTTTACGGGGATTGCGATTTTCATCTTGTTTTCAGAAAAATAATAGTATTTTTAGAGTCTAAACGCTAACAATTAATGGCAAACGGTGTAAAAGTAATAGAGTGTCCGCGCGATGCGATGCAAGGCATAAAAGCCTTTATTCCTACAGAGCGCAAAGTACAATACATTCAATCCCTTTTGCGTGTGGGTTACGATACTATCGATTTTGGGAGTTTTGTTTCGCCTAAAGCCATCCCGCAAATGGTCGATACTGCCGAAGTACTTTCAAAATTAGACTTATCTAAAACCACAAGTAAATTACTGGCTATTATTGCGAATACCCGAGGAGCGCAAGATGCTTCTGTCCATAAAGAAATCGATTATTTAGGCTATCCGTTTTCTATTTCAGAAAACTTTCAAATGCGTAATACGCATAAAACTATTACTGAATCTGTTGTGACTTTACAAGAGATTTTGAATATTGCAGACCAACATAATAAAGAAGTTGTGGTATATATTTCTATGGGATTTGGAAATCCATATGGGGACCCTTGGAATGTAGATGTGGTTGCCGATTGGACAGAACGATTGAGTAAAATGGGTGTGAAGATTTTATCGTTAAGCGATACTGTTGGTACATCTAACCCTGAAAATATTCAGTATTTATTCTCGAATTTAATTCCTAAATATCCTGATATTGAATTTGGTGCGCACTTACACACTACACCAAATACATGGTTTGAAAAAGTTGATGCCGCTTACAATGCAGGCTGCCGACGATTTGATGGTGCTATTCAAGGATTTGGAGGCTGTCCTATGGCAAAAGACGAATTAACAGGAAATATGCCAACCGAAAAATTACTTTCTTATTTTACAACAAAAAAAGTAAACCAATTAAATGCCCTAAGTTTTGAAAGTGCTTATAATGAGGCTACTAAAATGTTTGCGATTTATCATTAAATTTTTTTTAGAATAATTTCGTATTTATTCTTCATTTTCCTTATCTATCCAATTAATATTTAGAAATTTGTGTTTATGTGCGTTTTTTTTTTAAAATTTAGATGAGATAAGAATAGATCTGAAGTGTTTTTTAAAAATAGTACCAAAATAAGTTTTCATTTTATTAATGATTAAAGTAAAATGAACGCTAAAAATTAAGTTTAAAATATTATGTTGAATGTGAATACTTACTTACATAAAACTACGAGTCCAGCACCTTTAGTAGTGTTTAGAGTCTGTTTTGGTTTGTTAATGTTTGCGAGTTTAATAAGTTTTTGGCAAAAAGGGTGGATAGAATCTTTGTATTTAGAACCTAAAATTCATTTCACATTTTATGCTTTCGAATGGGTAAAACCATTTGGTATATACACTTACGCTTTGTTTGCTTTGTGTGCCTTATCTTCTGTGTTTGTAGCTTTTGGTTTTAAATATAGGATTGCAATAGTGGCCTTCTTTTTAAGTTTTACATATATTCAATTCTTGGATAAAACGATGTATCAATCGGCTTCTTATTTTATAATGATATTAAGTTTTTTAATGATATTTCTGCCAGCAAATGTTGCTTTTTCATTAGATTCTTTACGTTCTAGGCGCTCGTATCGTACCATTCCAAAATGGTGTGTAGATAGTGTGAAATTCATGTTTTTTATTGTGTTCTTTTATTCTGGGTTGGCAAAGTTAAATTCCGATTGGTTATTAAGAGCAATGCCATTAGAGTTATGGTTAACTTCAAATAAAAATATTCCGTTTATAGGGGAATCTTTATTACAATCGAGTTGGTTTCACTATGCTTTAAGTTGGAGTTTTATGCTTTTAGATTTAGCACTACCGTTTTTGTTACTTAGTAAACGCACGCGATTATTAGCTTTTATTTTGCTAATTGCTTATCAATTGTTATCGCAAACGCTATTCCCAATGGGGATGTTTCCTTTAATACTAATTATTAGTGCGCCTATTTTTTTCTCAGCCGAATGGCATCAAAAGGCACTCTTAATCTTACGCGCATTTTTATCGCCAATTCAGCATGTATTGAACCTGTCTTCAGCATTAAAAATGTCTAAAAATTTTCAATATAGAACAGTGTTACCAATATGGATTGTAGGACTATTTTTTGTTTTTCAACTGTTGTTTCCGTTGCGCTATGTGTTATACGAAGGAGAGTTGTTTTGGACAGGCGAGGGGTATTTGTTTTCATGGCGGACTTCACTCATAGAGAAATCTGGAACAACCACATTTAAAGTGATTGATTCCGAAACGGGAGAGGAGTTTCTAATTGATAATTCCGATTTTTTAACGTCAAGACAAGAAAATCAAATGAGCTATCAACCCGATTTTATTCTTGAATACGCGCATTATTTAGGACGACATTTTATATCTGAAGGACATAATCAAATTGAAGTTTACGCAGAAGGAACGGTGTCGCTCAACGGTAGACAAAGTGAGCCTTATTTAAATTCTGAAGTTGATTTATTTCAGCAAAAAGAATCTTTTAAACATAAAACATGGATATTGCCTTTTCATGATAAAATAAAAGGGTTTTAATACTGAATTTCTATCTTAAATTATTTAAAAAATCTCTAAAACTACTAAGGAAACCACTTTCATTATGTGGAGGCAATATTTGTAAAAATATTAAACTTATAGCTACCAACTAATTATCATTACTAAATAATAAAAATGAATACAAAATTATTAATGACCGCAAGTGCATTATTCTTGGGAATTATTGGAATCCTTCTTTCTTTTTTACCAGATGAAATAGCGAACTATCTAAATGTTGAACCAAATATTATTACAATACTCTTTTTGAAAATATTGAGTGCATTATATTTGGGTTTTGCAATATTAAATGGGATGGCAAAAGGAACTCTAATTGGAGGAATATATAATAGACCCATTGCAATTGGAAATCTTATGCATTTTGGAGTTGGGGCAATTGCATTAGTTAAAATTTTCACGAATATAAAAACACATACAGAGATTATTATTTCACTCACAGTAATATATGTGATTTTTACGATACTTTTTGCTTATGTATTTAGAACTAATCCTACTAAAATAGAACAGTAGAGATAAAAAACTATCGTCAAACCTTGTATAAAAAAATGAAACAGCTGAAGTTTTTGGTTTAGATCTGTTTCACAGCGAAGAGTTAGCATGGCAAGAATCTGTGTACAAAAAAACGGATGTTAAAAGTTTAAATTAGATTTGTTAAATATCTAAAGGAAAAGGTGTCTACAGATGGTTTGTTAAGAGGGTGCTAAAATTTTCGGTCAATTTATAAAAAAACAAGATGACAAATATTATTATGCTGTAAAGGCACATTTTCAGTATTTAAAAACGTCCGATTAAAAATACGTGAATTCACTTCCGTTTATACTATTAAAAATAGTATATTTGCATGCAATTACATCTTAATTGCACCATGACAGCACACGAAAACAAAATTATAGGCGAAGGACTAACCTACGACGACGTTTTATTAGTTCCAGCATTCTCCGAAATTTTACCAAGAGAGGTAAATATTCAAACAAAATTTACACGAAACATTACTATTAATGTACCTATTATTTCTGCAGCCATGGATACGGTTACAGAAAGCGCTATGGCAATTGCTATTGCTAGAGAAGGTGGTATTGGTGTGTTGCATAAAAACATGACGATTACGCAACAAGCTCAAGAAGTGCGTAAAGTTAAACGTGCAGAAAGCGGTATGATTATCGATCCTGTAACTTTGCCTTTAACCGCTAAAGTTATAGATGCTAAAAATAGTATGCGTGAGCATAGTATTGGTGGAATTCCTATTGTAGATGAAAATGGAATATTAAAAGGTATTGTTACCAATAGAGATTTACGTTTCGAACATGAAAATGATCGTCCGATTGTTGAAATCATGACTACAAAAAATTTAGTAACTGCAGCAGAAGGGACTTCCTTAAAAGATGCTGAAGTTATCTTACAAGAAAAGAAAATTGAAAAATTACCAGTAGTAGATGCCGATTATAAATTAATTGGACTAATTACTTTTAGAGATATTACAAAACTTACCCAAAAACCTATTGCGAATAAAGATACTTACGGACGTTTACGTGTAGCTGCTGCTATTGGAGTAACTGCCGATGCTGTAGACCGTGCCGAAGCATTATACAATGCGGGTATCGATGCTATTATTATAGATACAGCTCATGGACATACAAAAGGTGTGGTAAATGTATTAAAAGCGGTAAAAGCGAAATTTCCAGATTTAGATGTCGTTGTAGGAAATATTGCAACAGCCGAAGCTGCTAAATATTTGGTTGCAGCTGGTGCAGATGCTGTTAAAGTAGGTATTGGACCTGGATCTATTTGTACAACTCGTATCGTAGCAGGAGTTGGTTTTCCTCAGTTCTCTGCAGTATTAGAAGTGGCTGCAGCCATAAAAGGTTCTGGTGTCCCTGTTATTGCAGATGGTGGAATTCGTTATACAGGAGATATTCCTAAAGCTATTGCAGCAGGTGCAGACACTGTAATGTTAGGGTCGTTATTAGCAGGTACTAAAGAATCGCCTGGTGATACTATTATTTACGAAGGAAGAAAATTTAAATCGTATCGCGGAATGGGTTCTGTTGAAGCTATGAAAGAAGGTAGTAAAGACCGTTATTTCCAAGATATAGAAGACGATATTAAAAAATTAGTACCAGAAGGTATTGTAGGACGTGTAGATTATAAAGGTGATTTATACGAAAGTATTCATCAGTTTGTTGGTGGTTTACGTGCAGGTATGGGGTATTGTGGTGCAAAAGATATTGCGACGTTAAAAGAAACAGGACGTTTTGTAAAAATAACAGCTAGTGGGATTAATGAAAGTCATCCGCATGATGTTACCATTACAAATGAATCTCCAAACTATTCAAGATAGAAGGTTTTTAAGGAAGTAATTAAAGCTTTCATTATCATAATAAAAAACTCCAATTAGAACACTTTTAAGTTTTAATTGGAGTTTTTTATGTTATTTTTTATGGGTTTTAATTATTTGGTTTTTAAAATTCCGGATATTTTGTATTTTTATTGCAAAAATAAAGATAATGGAACCACAACTTTCTAAAAAGTATGAACATGGCCAGGCTCAGATATTTAAGAATCCATTTCTAGAGTCCTTAACAAAAACCAACCCTGTTTCAAATATTATAATATACGGATTAGCTATTACGCTAATGGTATACTGGGCAATTTCAGTTCAAGGAATCTCGATATTAAATTTTATAGGACTGTATGTGTTTGGAATGTGTTTCTGGACTCTTGCCGAATATATTTTACATCGTTATGTTTTTCATTGGGTTACCGATGCCGAATGGTCTAAACGTTTTCATTTTGTAATGCACGGCTCTCATCATGAATTTCCAAGAGACAAAGACCGTTTATTAATGCCTCCAGTTCCTGGTTTAATCTTAGCGAGTTTTCTGTTCGGAATATTCTTTGTCGTGTTTTGGTTACTAGGAATTACCACTTTGGTTTATGGTTTCTTCCCTGGTTTCTTTAGTGGGTATTTAATGTATTCATTTGTACATCGCGCTACTCATGTTAATAGACCACCAAAACGATTTAAGAAGTTATGGTTGCATCACAGTTTACATCATTATAAATATCCTAATAAAGCATTTGGTGTTTCAAACCGGTTTTGGGATAGAGTATTTGGAACCATGCCTCCAGAACGGCATTAACCTTTAGATAGAATACTGGCAATAAGTTTTGTGCTAGGAAACTGTTCTAAAATAATTTTCACGAAAACCGTTATAGGTATTGCCATAATTAAACCTGGGATGCCCCAGATAAATCCCCATAACATAAGCATTACAAGTACCGTAATGATGTTTATTGAAAAAGATTTTCCCATAAATACAGGTTCTAAGATCGTTCCAAACATAACTTGAACTCCTGTAATACTCATTATAAAAAAGAATAAGGTACTGCTTACTTCTATTTCTACAAAAGCGAAGATAGACAGTAATATTACAGTTATAAAAGAGCCCACCATTTGTATAAAGTTGATGATAAATGCAAATAACCCCCAGAATATAGGAAAACTAACATCGAAAGCATAACATGCTAATCCCGTGAAAATCCCTGTCATTAGACTTACAAAAACCTTTACTTTAATAAATTTTATAAGATCTTTTTCGATTTTCATAAAGGTTTTGACCGAGGTATGTTTTTGTTTTAAAATAGTGCGATTTAATAAGTTATGAACGTTTATGGATTCTGCTAGCCATAATACAACGAAGAACGCTGTCATTAAGACCATAGTTATCGTAGAGCGCAGGAAATTTATTGTTGGCCCCAAATTACTAACAAGCGTGTCCTTATCTAATAATTGTTCAGAAATACTAATGTTATCTTTAATAAAATCGGTACCAAAGAAATCTTCTATATTAAAAATTAAATACTTAAGTTTCTGTTCAGCTTTAAATATAAATGCATCACTAGTAGATAAAATTTCTCTACTAGATAACTGTATTAGAAAGCTAGCTAACTTAAAAAAGACTAATATGATTAGCACAATAACAATTATGCTTACAGCTTTAGGTAAATTCCGTTTTGTTAACCATCTCATTATTGGTAAGAAAAGTAACGCAATAAACATAGAGAAAATAAGGGGTACAAAAATAAATGAAAGTATTTTTAGTAAATAAAATACTAACGGAATTACAATAATAAATAATAATAAATTAGTTGTTCGTCTATCGTTTAACATAGTAAAGGGCACTTGAAAATTTCAATGTGCAAATGTAGTTTAAAACCATATAGAATAGGCGTGAAAATATCATAAATATTAATGTGGTTTTCTACGATTCTGATAAGTATACTTGTCCGCGATGTGGTTTTAAACGATCTCGTAAAGGTTTCATTTCCGACTCGTTAACCACCATAAACGCAATGGCATGCATATCGGTTATAGCAGAAAAGCCGGTTATAGAAATATCTAATTTTTCACGTTCTATATATTCTTTTAAATGGATTTCATGATGCTCTGCGGTTTTTAAAGCGTGAGGTCCTCGAAAATCCCAAATTAATTTTAGTTGTCGCATGTGTTAAAGTTTTAACAAAAATACGAATTCCTTTTTCAGGTTTTGTCTTCTCGCAGTATATTGTGCCTTGTTTTTAAAGTATAATTTAAACCAGTGTTTAGTAGTGTTATACATAATAAGTACAGAGTTAAATTCATTTTTAGTGATCCAAACCTTATAATCTAATCTTTAAAAGCCTCTAGCTATTAAAAATACTAAAGTTTACTTAACTACGTTTGTTAAAGCAACTTGCTTTATATGTTTATATTGCTATTTTTGTTCACATTAAATTATTAATAATGAAATTGAAATCCGTTTTATGTTTGCTTTTGCTTGCCGTTTCTTTTATTGGTACTGCACAAATTACTACAGATGATGTTCTTTTTAAGGTGGATGAAACACCTGTATATGCATCAGAATTTGTTAGAGTTTACAACAAGAATTTAGATTTAGTTAAAGACGAATCTCAAAAAGATGTAGATGCTTACCTGCAATTATTCATTAATTATAAATTAAAATTAGCTGAGGCGAATTCATTAAAATTTAATGAAAAGATATCTTATAAAAAAGAATTACAATCCTACAGAAATCAATTAGCTCAAAATTATTTAACCGATAATACGGTTACCGAAGAATTGGTAGAAGAGGCTTATTTGCGATTAAAAACAGATGTACAAGCCCGCCATATTTTAGTGAAAGTAGATCCAAATGCATCTCCACAAGATACTTTGTTCGCTTATATGGAAATTGTGAAATTGAGAAAACGTTTAATCGATGAAGGCTTCGATGATGTTAAAAAAGAAGTTCATAATGGTGAAAGTGTTTATGTTGAAGATTTAGGATATTTCTCGGCTTTTAAAATGGTTTATAGTTTTGAAAATGCAGCGTATAATACACAAGTAGGAGATGTTTCTCAACCATTCAGAACCCGTTTTGGGTATCATGTTGTGCAAGTTACAGACAAACGACCAGCACTTGGTACTGTTAAGGTGTCGCATATAATGGTAGCGAATAATAAAGTAGGGGATACTATTTCAGATCCTGAAGCTAGAATTAGTGAAATCTATAAGAAATTAAATCAAGGGGAAAGTTTTGAAACCTTGGCAAAACAGTTTTCAGATGATAAGTCTTCTGCAGATAAAGGAGGCGAGTTATCTCCTTTTTCTTCGGGACAATTATCGTCTAAAGAGTTTGAAGAACAAGCCTTTAGTTTAGTGCTTATAGGAAACGTTTCAGAACCTTTTAAAACGGATTTCGGCTGGCATATTGTGAAATTATTAGAAAAAAAACCTGTGCCTTCATTTGATGAAACGAAAGCAGAACTTGAAGAAAAGGTGAAACAAGATAGCCGTTCTGAGCGAATTAACGAGACTCGTATTCAAGATTTAAAAATTAATTATAAGATTGCAGATGTGCAACCCGCTTTGCCTTATTTTATTAAGATTTTAAATAAAAATTATTATAAAAATACTTGGGAATTGCCTTCAAATTTTAAAGGAGAGAATACGTTATTTACTCTAGGTGTGAAAACCTTTAGTTATTACGATTTTGGATTATTTATGCAACAACGTCAATCTCTGTTTACTGATAAAACACCTTATAGTAAAATTGTAGATGTAAATTATGAGGCGTTTTTAGATCGGGAATTAAAAGCGTATCAAGAAGCTAATTTAGAACTAGAAAATCCTGAGTTTGCCAATATTGTTGGTGAATATAGAGACGGTTTATTATTGTTCGACTTAATGGATTCCGAAATCTGGAATTCTGGAAATTCAGATACTATAGCCGTGCAAGCCTATTACAATATTCATAAAAACGATTACAATTGGGAGCCCCGTGTAGATGCAATTGTAGGGGCTTCAGTTAGTAAAAAGGATATTAAGAAGGTTGCCAAATTATTAAAAAAGAATGTACCTTTAGAAGACATTAAATCAAAATTAAATGTATCCGACGAAATTCATGTCATATTTACGACAGGAATTTTTGAACTAAATAATCAGAGCCTTCCAGAAAATTTTGAATTTAAATCAGGGATTTCAGAAATATACGAATTTAACGAGGGGTATATTGTAGCAAAAGTGAATAAAGTACTTCCAAAAACACCCAAATCTTACGAAGACGCCAGAGGTACTGTAATTAGTGATTTTCAAACAGAAAAAGAAGACCTATGGATGCAAGAATTATATACTAAATATACAATTACAATTAACGAAAGTGTATTAACTAAAGTAAGAAATCAAATTAATAACCAATAATTGAACGGAAAAATTTTAATAGTATTCGCATTACTAAGTTTAACGTCATGTCAACTTTTTAAAAACGAAGATACGCGTATTCCAGTCGCTCGTGTTAACGATTCTTTTTTGTATCTAGAAGATATAAAGGAGTTGGTTGATGAAGGCACTCCTAAGGAAGATAGTACGCTTTTGGTTCAGAATTTTATTACACGTTGGGCGACTCAAGAACTGCTAGTAGATGGTGCTAAACGGAATTTAAATGAAACAAAACTAGACAACTTTCAACGTTTAGTCAATCAGTATAAAAGAGACCTATATTCCAAAGCCTATTTAGAAGCTTTGGTGCAACGCAGTATAGATACAGCGGTGTCTATATCTGAAGCCGAAAAGTATTACAAAGCAAATATAGAAGCATTTAAATTAAATGAAGATTTAATCAAGTTTCGTTATATAAATGTAGACGAAAATAGGTTGGATTTTAAAGATCTTCAGACCAAATTTAAACGATTTAATACTGAAGATAAAAAGGAATTAGACTCTATCTCAATTCAATTTAAATCCTATGCAATAAACGACTCTATTTGGATAAAGGTAAGTCAAGTTTTAAGTAAGATTCCAGTGGTTTCAGCCGAAAATAGAGAGCAACTGTTAAAAAAATCTAATTTTATACAACTCAAAGATTCATTAGGAGTATATTTGATGCATGTTAACGACGTTTTATTACGTGGTAGCACGGCACCATTGGAATACGTGAAACCTACCATTGATCAAATCGTGATTAATAAAAGAAAATTAGAACTCATTAGAGATTTAGAAAAAGATATTACAAAAGATGCAATTAAGAACAAACAATTTGAAATCTATAATTAACCTAAAACAGGCTTTATTTTTAAGCTTTATCCTTTCTGTAAATAGCATATTTGCACAAGAAATTATCCCAGACGAAGTTCCAGAAACAAAAGCAGTAGTTGAGCCAAAAAAGGTAAAAGACTCTGTAGTTAGTGCAGGAGCTGTAAAAATTGATGGTGTTGCAGCTGTAGTTGGAGATTATATTGTTTTGGATTCAGATGTCGATAAAACAATTCTACAATATCAAGCTCAGGGTATAGATACTGAATCTATTACAAGTTGTGAATTATTCGGAACGCTTCTAGAACAAAAATTATATGCACATCAAGCAATACAAGATAGTATTGTGGTAGCTGATCTTGAGATTTACCAGATTGTAGATCAAACAATTCAACAATTTTTGCAACAAACCAATGGGTCTATGGATGCCTTATTAAAGGTGTATGATAAGGAAAATGAACAAAGTCTGAGAGATGAAATATTTGAAATTAATAAGACTCAGAAACTTGCTCAATTAATGCAAATGAAGATTATAGAAGATGTTGAAATTACTCCTGAAGAAGTTCGTGAGTTTTTTAATGCTATACCTGAAGATGAACGCCCTGTGTTTGGAACTGAATTAAGAGTGGCACAAATTGTAGTTGAACCAGAAGTTACTGAAGCTGAAAAAGAAAAAGTAATAGTACGTTTAAAAGAAATGAAAGCAGATGTTTTAGAAAATGGAGCTAGTTTCCGTTCTAAAGTGGTGTTGTATACAGACGATAAAGCCTCTGTTGGAAACGGTGGTTTATATACGCTAAACCGTAAGCAGCCTAAAATGGTTAAGGAATTTAGACAGGTTGCATTTTCATTAAAAGAAGGTGAGATTTCTGAACCTTTTGCTACAGAATACGGGTATCATATTATTTATTTAGAAAAAATTAGAGGTCAAGAATACGATGTGCGTCATGTATTATTAATTCCTGAAGTGTCTAATGAACAAATTACAGGTGCTAAAGAAAAAATAGATAGTGTAAGAGTCGAAATTGTAAATGAAGAAATTACGTTTTCTGATGCTGCTAAAAAATATAGTGAAGAAACAGAAACCAAGTACGACGGTGGACAATTAATAAATCCACAGACCCAAGATTATAATTTTGAATTAACGAAAATGGATACTGAATTGTATGGCCAAATTCAAAGTTTAGAAGACAACGAAATCAGTTTAGTATTAAAGGATCAAGATCGAACAGGAAAAATTTCTTTTAAAATTCTTACTGTAACCGAACGTGTAGACGAACATGTTGCAAACTATGCTCAAGATTATCTTAAAATTAAAGAGTTAGCCTTAGATGAAAAGCGTTTAAAAGCGATTGAAAAATGGCAAGATGAAACGATTTCTGAGACTTATATAAAAATAAGTGGTGGTTATCGAGATTGTGATTTTGCAAGTAACTGGTTAAAAAAATAAGGATGTCAGACGTTGCTGCTGTAGAACAATTTGTTAAGAAATTTGGCGCTTTAAAAACCGAAATATCTAAGATTATTATTGGTCAAGATCAGGTAGTAGAGCAGATATTAATTTCGATTTTCTCTGGTGGTCATGCCTTATTAATTGGTGTTCCTGGATTAGCTAAAACCTTAATGGTGAACACCATTTCTCAAGCTTTAGGATTAGATTTTAAACGTATTCAGTTTACGCCAGATTTAATGCCTAGTGATATTTTAGGAAGTGAAATTTTAGACGAAAGCAGAAATTTTAAGTTTATAAAAGGCCCTATTTTTGCGAATATTATTTTAGCAGACGAAATTAACAGAACGCCTCCAAAAACACAAGCAGCCTTATTAGAAGCGATGCAAGAACGCTCTGTAACTGTAGCAGGACAACATTACAAATTAAATCTTCCTTATTTTGTTTTAGCTACTCAAAACCCGATAGAGCAGGAGGGAACGTACCCGTTGCCAGAAGCCCAATTAGACCGTTTTATGTTTGCGATTCATTTAGATTATCCATCGTTTCAAGAAGAAGTAGATGTGGTAAAAGCAACCACGACAGATAAAGTTGTTACGGTAAACCCATTATTTAGTGCAGACGAGATTGTTAATTTTCAAAAACTTATACGTCGTGTGCCAGTAGCCGATAATGTTATTGAGTATGCGGTAAAAATGGTAGGCAAGACAAGACCAAATTCTGAAACTGCTCCAGAAATAGTTAAAAATTATCTCGATTGGGGTGCCGGTCCAAGAGCATCTCAAAATCTTATATTAGCAGCCAAAACACATGCTGTTGTACGTGGCAAATTCTCACCAGACATAGAAGATGTTCAAGCCGTAGCTTTCGGTATTTTAAGACATCGTATCATTAAAAATTATAAGGCAGAAGCCGAAGGTGTTTCCGAAAGTAATATTATAAAAAGCTTGTTTTAATAATGTCAGTAAAGATTGACAAGGTTATTTTTCAATTCAACTTTTTAGATCTAAAACCATCATTTAGTTTTTTGGAACGTAATTCAGGAATATATTTATAGTATTTATGAAAGTATTCTATTTGTTTTTTATTAACGCAGGGTAGGTTTCCATCGCCTGTAATCCAAAAATATATATCTTCATTTGGCGAGTAAAATTCGAAACCATCAATAGTCTCTTTTGTGAAATCTGTAAGTGTTTTAGTATTCTTTTCCGGAGTAAAAATATTTTTCAGTTTAAAAGTATCTAATGTCATAGCAAAATGATTACTAGTAAAGCTATTTAAATTAATAGATATAAAGACAGGTATGGCCGTAATAATCGATGCGAAAACCACCAAATACACTTTTAAGTTCTTATTTTTTAATATAAAAGATAACTCCTGAATTGCCAAAAATGCTATAAAAACAAAAAAGAATCGATATTGAGGAGATGTGTGCCACAATGGTATGAATTGTAAAATAGCTAATAAGTATATAATTAATAGTGGTGTTTTATTTTTTAATTTATAGATAATCAAAGGAAAGGTTATTATTAAAATAAGATACATTTTGTTAAACAACCCGTCAAGTTTAGGTAAAAACAGCCAAAATTTAAATTTTTCCGAAAAATTATTAAATGTAATATTAGTATTATTCATACCTTCAAGGTAGGTTTCAGTTTTATAAAATTCGATAATGTTGCTTGGTACTTTCCAATCTAAATCTATTGAACCAAACTGTTGGATAGGGTATAATGGATAGCCTGAAATGATGATGTTTTTACTAATAAACAAAACAAAGGTTATCATGCTTAATATTAAATATGAACCAGTTTGTTTCTTTAAAATATTGAAATGTTTAATTAAAAGGATTAAAGGTAAAATTAATAAAGAAGCAATTGTTAGTAACTTCAATTAATAATTGCAAAATACAATTTAAAAACTTTGGATTAATTTTACCAGACATATAAGATATTCTAGCCGGAGCTTTCGGTGTTTTAAGACATCGTAGCATTAAAAATTATAAGGCAGAAGCCGAAGGTGTTTCCGAAAGTCATATTATTAAAAGTTTGTTTTAATTCAGTAAGTTTTTTACTGAATTTTGGAGGAGATTAAGCTATAGTATTTGGTTTACGTCCACCATGCCAAGTGCTGTTATTTTTCAATAGGTCCTATTTATTTATAACCATTTTTAGTTTTTTTCTTCTTTTTCCCCTTCATATGGTAAACATTTATTGAAATGCCTATAATTGTATTAAGATATTCTAAATTTGTGATTATTTTTTTAAAATAATTTAAAGAATTCGTAATAATTGTATTAAAAATAAAGGTTAATCGCAATGATGTTTAATTTTTATGGTACTATAAAAATTTAGTATCATTTATGAGTGTATTACAGGCTTTCTTTTTAAAACTTTGCCTTAAATTTTTTATGTTTGCAAAGTTTTAAAAAGAAGTTGTCTAGTATTTGATATCTATAGGGTTAAAGAGTAATCTCAATAAGGACGTTATGTGTGGGTAGTGTGCAAGAAATTGTAGAAAATCCTAAATACAATCTGAAAAAAAATTACAATTCTAGGGACAAAAGCCAACAAATGAATTTACATGAAGAAAATTTTATATCGATTTCGCTCCTGTAAGTTTGGCCTGTCAAGATACAAATACAGAGATAGTTATTTTGCGATTTAAGCAAATAGGAAAAACGGAATTTATTTACAAATTACAGTTTTATAAACTTACACTAATCTAATATTGATAAAAAAAAATATTATTTATGACTACTTATAAAGATTACATTAAGGAGATCGAAGAACGAAAAGGTCAGGGACTTCATCCAAAGCCAATTGATGGTGCTGAATTACTAAGCGAAATCATTGCTCAAATTAAAGATTTAGATAATGAGTATAGAGCAGATTCTCTTAACTTTTTTATCTATAATGTTTTACCTGGTACTACAAGTGCTGCTAGTGTAAAAGCTAAGTTTTTAAAGGAGATTATTCTTGGTGAATCTGTAGTCGAAGAAATTACACCTGCTTTTGCTTTAGAGCAATTGTCACACATGAAAGGAGGATCTTCAATAGAGGTCTTGTTGGATTTTGCCTTAGGTGAAGATGTTGAAAGAGCAAAAGAAGCTGCAGCTGTTTTAAAGACTCAAGTGTTCCTTTATGAGGCAGATACAGACCGTTTAAAAGAGGCTTTCCAAAGTGGTAATGTAATTGCTAAAGAAATTATAGAAAGCTACGCTAAAGCTGAGTTTTTTACTAAACTTCCAGAAATTGATGAAGAAATTAAGATCGTTACATTTGTAGCAGGTATCGGAGATATATCTACAGACTTATTGTCTCCAGGTGGAGATGCACACTCACGTTCTGATAGAGAGTTACATGGTCAATGTTTATTCGAACATAACAAAGCCCAACAAAACGAATTAAAAGCAGTACAAAAAGCACACCCAGATAAGCGTGTGATGCTTATTGCAGAAAAAGGTACAATGGGAGTTGGGTCATCAAGAATGTCTGGTGTAAACAACGTAGCATTATGGACAGGTATAAAAGCAAGCCCATATGTTCCATTTATAAATATCGCTCCAATTATAGCGGGTACTAACGGAATTTCTCCAATTTTCTTAACAACTGTTGGTGTAACCGGAGGTATCGGGATCGATCTTAAAAACTGGGTTAAAAAGCAAGATGCTGAAGGTAATACGGTAAGAGACGAAAGTGGTGACCCTATTCTTGAAGAAACTTATTCTGTTGCTACAGGAACTGTGCTTACAGTGAATACTAAAAAGAAAAAATTATATAATGGTGATCAGGAATTAATGGATATTTCTGCATCATTAACACCTCAAAAAGTTGAGTTTATAAAAGCTGGAGGATCTTATGCTGTTGTATTTGGTAAAAAACTTCAAACATTTGCTTCTAAAGTATTAGGTGTTGATGTTGTGCCAGTATATGCAACGTCAAAAGAAATTACAATTGAAGGACAAGGTCTTACTGCAGTAGAAAAAATATTTAATAAAAATGCCGTTGGTGTAACTCCAGGCGCAATATTACATGCGGGTTCTGATGTTCGTGTAGAGGTAAATATTGTAGGTTCGCAAGATACTACAGGTTTAATGACATCGCAAGAGTTAGAGATGATGGCTGCTACAATTATATCACCAATTGTAGACGGTGCTTACCAATCAGGTTGTCATACAGCTTCTGTATGGGATAATAAATCTAAAGCAAACATTCCTAGATTGATGAAATTTATGAATGATTTCGGATTGATTACTGCAAGAGATCCTGAAAACAAATATAAAGCAATGACCGATGTGATTCACAAGGTTCTTAACGACATTACTATCGATGATTGGGCAATAATCATTGGTGGGGATTCCCATACAAGAATGTCTAAAGGTGTTGCTTTTGGTGCAGATTCAGGAACAGTTGCTTTAGCACTTGCTACTGGTGAAGCATCTATGCCTATTCCAGAATCTGTAAAAGTGACGTTTAAAGGGGAAATGAAAAGCTATATGGATTTTCGTGATGTTGTTCATGCAACGCAACAACAAATGCTTTCTCAATTTGGAGGAGATAACGTATTCCAAGGTAGAATTATCGAGGTTCATTTAGGAACACTTACTGCCGATCAAGCCTTTACATTTACCGATTGGACTGCCGAGATGAAAGCAAAAGCATCTATCTGTATTTCTGAAGATGATACTTTAATTGAATCTTTAGAGATTGCTAAAAGTAGAATCCAAATCATGATTGATAAAGGAATGGACAATAAGTTACATGTTCTTCAAGGTTTAATCAATAAAGCAAACAAAAGAATCGAAGAGATTAAAACAGGTGATAAACCAGCATTAACTCCAGATTCTAATGCAAAATACTTCGCCGAGGTTGTTGTAGATTTAGATCAAATCGTTGAGCCAATGATTGCCGATCCAGATGTAAATAACGCTGATGTTTCTAAACGTTATACGCATGATACCATTAGACCATTATCTTTTTATGGTGGTACTAAAAAAGTAGACTTAGGATTTATCGGGTCTTGTATGGTGCATAAAGGGGATATGAAAATTTTAGCTCAAATGTTAAAGAACATTGAGGCACAACAAGGGAAAGTTGAGTTTAATGCTCCTCTTGTGGTTGCTCCTCCGACTTACAACATTGTAGATGAGTTAAAAGCAGAAGGCGATTGGGAAGTATTGCAAAAATACTCTGGTTTTGAGTTTGACGACAATGATCCAAAAGCTTCAGCACGTACTAAATACGAAAACATGTTGTACTTAGAGCGTCCAGGTTGTAACCTTTGTATGGGTAACCAAGAAAAAGCAGAACCAGGCGATACTGTAATGGCGACGTCTACGCGTTTATTCCAAGGAAGAGTTGTAAAAGATTCTGGTGAGAAAAAAGGAGAATCTTTATTATCATCAACTCCTGTAGTGGTTTTATCTACAATGTTAGGTAGAACACCTAATTTAGCTGAATATCAAGCTGCAGTAGAAGGAATTAACTTAACAAAGTTCAAACCTTCAAGTAAATTATTAGTAATGTAATTTTCAGATTACTTAATCATATTTAAAAAGCCCGATTCTTAAGAATCGGGCTTTTTTGTGTTTTTATGAATTGTTTTGGCTGTGTGAGTTCAATCAATTTAGGTAAAAGTTAAGACCGTTGCAAGGTCAAATCAATTGAATCTATTATTATATTGAATAACTGTTTGTAAATTAAGTTCTCAAGTCTTATTTTTAGGTTATGAAATTACAGAAAGCCCCAACCTTAGCGGAC
>NZ_JAWQUN010000016.1:0-99512 GCF_033447105.1 Formosa sejongensis | reverse complement strand
CCGCTAAGGTTGGGGCTTTCTGTAATTTCATAACCTAAAAATAAGACTTGAGAACTTAATTTACAAACAGTTATTCAATATAATAATAGATTCAATTGATTTGACCTTGCAACGGTCTTAAATCGATGTATTCACTCATTTTCATTTTGGCATGAGGCGAGTTAAAACCATCTTTAAAATTTACAGGTCTATCGTCGTAAAGCGGAATAGTTTTATTGCCAGCAACAGATTTAATATATTCTAAACTCCATTTAGAATATGCCGGCCAATGGTCTATAAAATGCTCGATAACCACAGGTTTTTGTGGTTTAAAATATAGGTTTATAAAATCCTCTTTAGTAATTGTTTTTACGCGAGGAACGTCTAGAAGATTTAATTTCAAAAGCAAAAATAATTAGATCTGCAAGTTAATAAATAGTTATAGATATTTACCTAGTATGAATAAATCACATCAGACTTTTAACTAAAAAAAGATAAAATATCTCGTTTTAAATAGGCTATATTTTAGGTTGGATTTTTACTGTGTTTTTTTGAAGTAATGATTCCAAGTGTAAATCAGATTCTTGTTTTAATTGAAATTTAAAATAATCATTCAATAGTTTGATTTATAGATTTTTACATGATAATTAAATAATAAAAAGGTTTATTTGAAAGTGTATTTTAAGCCAAAAAGAGCGCTACCTTTAGGCATAGGTACGTTGTTTGTTTCGGTATATTCTGTATTGAAAATGTTACTTGCTATAAATGAAAACTCTATACTCCTAAACATATATGTTATGCTTGCATCTACTACAGAATAGCTTTCTCCAGTTGTGCGTTCTGCATATTTATAAATGATGGATTGCGATAAGTTTTTGATAAACTGAGAGGAATATCGTGCTATAAAATGATTCTTTAATGAGTTTATTGAGTATCTAGAAAATTCGGCATCTACTTGTTGGACCTCATCATTAATATAAGTGTAAGATGTGTTTATAGTTTGACCAAATTCTGCAATTCTAAAGTTGTAATTTAAATTCACATCAATTCCTTTCGTTTTCAGTTCTTGTATGTTATATGCCATCCATAAATCGTCTTCATCATCTTTAACATAATCGATTAAGTTTTTTGAATCGCGATTAAAAAGGGCTAGAGATGCATTGAACCTTTGGCTGTTATATTTAATCCCGATTTCTTCGGAGATTGCTTCTTCGGGATCTAAATTTTCGTTTCCATTGGTTGTTGGATCGCTATAATACAAATCTGTATATGTTGGAATTCTATAAGTGTACCCAATGTTTCCGTATAATTTAAAATTAGTATTAATTTTATAACCTATATCCATTCCTGGGAAAGCATGCCATTTAAAATCAGAGAAATAAGTAACTGCAATTCCAGGTGTTACATCTAATTTGTCATCGAAAAAATTAAACAGTTGTTCTAAAAACATTGTGGTTACAAAACGATCGTGATCGCCTAAATTATTACTTGCAATAAACACTTCAGAGATGTCAACTCCAAAACCTGTAACTCCTAAATTAGAAGTGTAAGACCCATTAAGTTCGGCACCAACTTTATTGGTAATATGTAAATTTCTATACCCCGTTGGGTTATTTCTGTCGTATAGATACATATCCTGGTTTCTTCTCCAATATATTTGAGGTTTAAAAACCCAATCGTTTCGATTAAATTGGGTCTGAACTCCTATCAAACTTGTTTGAGTTTCTTCGTATTGTTCTGTAGCCGATGGTGTGGCATAGAAACCGTTTGCTCCAAAATTTAGATTATTCATTGTCGCCAATAAATGAATGGGTTGTTTGCTTTTATTGAAACTACTTTTCAAAAAATAGTTATAATTATCGTAATCTGTATTATATCTATATCCAGCGGAAGTGTTTTTAGATACGTGTACAAGGTGACTAGTATCATCGAAATCTAGACCTGCAGTAATGGAACCATTTAAGGTGTGAAATGAACCCGTTTGCCCTTCAATAGATAACATTCTTTTAGTTTCTTTTTTTGTAACAATGTTTACAGCACCCGTAAAAGCATTCTGACCGAATACACGAGCTGCTGGCCCAGAAATAATTTCAATACGTTCAATAACATCTAGAGGTAGTGCAATATTCATTGTATGATGCCCAGTTTGCGCATCTTCTACTTTTATACCATCAATAAGCAATAAGGTTTGGTCAAAACTTCCTCCACGAATATATAAATCGGCTTGCGTTCCAGCTGGTCCACGACGACGAATATCTACACCAGAAACCTGTTGTAATAAATCGGCGACATTAGTGGCAGCAGACGCTTGAATATCTTTTGATGTTATAATATTAATAGATCTGGAGTTTTTTGAAAATGGAAGGTCAATTCTACTAGAGGTTATAATAACTTCTTCTAAAGTTTCCTCAGGAACAGGTTCTTGAGCAAAGGCTAATGTCGAAATTAAAATACTTAGGGAGGTAATTATTTTGGTTGGCTTCATGGCTAATATTAAAAACGTTGCAAAAGTCGTAACTTTACGGACTATTAGAATAGTCCAGTTGTAAAACAATGAATAGTCCGGTCGATACCCTTTTTGTAAAATTAATAGATTTTGATAAATCAAAATCAAAACCCTTGTATATACAGGTTTCTGAACAAATAGTGAATTTAATACAACGTGGTTATTTATTAAAAGGAACTATTTTACCTGGAACTCGTGTTTTAAGCCAGTTATTAAAAATTCATAGGAATACGGCAGTTGCTATTTACGACGAATTAGCTGCTCAGGGTTGGGTAGAAATCCTACCAAATAAAGGAACTTTTGTTTTGTTACCAGAACAAAAAACGGCAAAGATTAAAGCTGTAACATTTCCTATTAGTCAGGCTTATAATTATTCTGAAAATACAGGTTTTCCTTTTCAAAAATCCATGAATTTGGCTTCGACAGTACAGGCTACCAAAGCCGAATATGTTATTAATGATGGAAAACCCGATTTAAGATTACATCCTACATTTCAATTTTCTAGATGGTACAGTACAGCCATGAAACGAAAAACGTTGATAAAAAAATGGAACAGGACAAATGAGGGTTCCTATTCTGTTTTCGAAAATCAGCTTTGTAATTATTTAAATGCTACCCGAGGGTTTCATATTAAACCTGTTAACCTAATAAGCACACGGAGTACAGAAATGAGTTTGTATATAGTGTCGCAGTTACTTATAAAAAAAAACGATGTTGTTTTAGTAGGGAATTTAAGTAATTATGCTGCAAATATGATTTTTCAGCAAGCAGGAGCATCTATAAAAACAATTCCTGTCGATGAAGATGGTTTGGATATTGACTATATCAAAACACATTTTGTAAAAGGTACAATTAGGTGTGTTTATGTTTGTGCGCATAGAGATTATCCTACAACAATTACGTTAAGTGCACAACGGCGTTTAAAACTTATGCAATTGGCGAAACTATATAAGTTTGCTATTATTGAAGACGATTTTGATTACGATTTTCAGTTTGAAGGCTCTGCCATGCTACCTTTGGCAAGTTCCGATGCCAATGGACTTGTTATTTATTTAGGAAAGTTAGGGCAGTCTTTGTTTCCAAGTTTTCAAACAGGATTTGTCGTGGCGCCAGAAAATTTAATTTCTGAAGCCAAAAACTATCTCCAATTGTTAGACCAGCAAGGAGATTTAATTCAGGAACAAATGCTTTCCGAATTAATTTCAGAAGGTGAGATTAATCGTCTTATAAAAAAGAATATTTTAATTTATAAGCAACGTCGAGATTGTTTGTGCGAATGCCTAACAACTTATTTTGGAGCTGCTATTCGTTGGGAAATACCTTCCGGCGGATTAGCAATTTGGTTGCAGTTTAAGCCTGAAATTTCGTTGGTTAAACTTGCTGAAATCGCTGAAAGAAACAACGTGTTTTTACCAAAAACCATTCTGTATCAAGATAAAAATACATGTGCCATTCGTTTTGGCTTCGGTCATTTAAAAGAAGAAGAAATAGAAATTGTTGTTAGCACCTTAAAAACTATTTATGACACGGTCTCTTTTCAAGAAATTACTGCTGAAAACAAATAGTTTTAATGAACTAAAATCAAAAATAATCAATTCTGAATAATTAAGATAAAAATAATTTTAGTTTTAATAAAAATGTATTTTATTCGTTGATTATGAGTTATTTGTGTGTTTTTTAATAATGAAATTTTAGACATAAAAAACCCCGAGTTTAACCATCATCTCGGGGTTTAAAAACAAACTAACTCAATGTAACTCTTAAATATGTTTAGAGATTATTTCTAAAGCATCAACTATAGCAATCTCAACATCTACATGGTCTTGTTTTAAAACCTTAAGATTATTTTTTAATTGCTCTTTTGCTGAATTTGAAAGGGGTTTATTATTTGCTTTTTGAAGTATAATTGTAGCAGCTTCAGAAAGATTTTTAGAGATTGGTTCCAAACTGTTTAAAATTGGTGTTTTGTTTAGTTTAGAAAACGCTTCGTAATTTTTAGACCATATTTTTAAATACGATATAATTTCTGTTTTTGTGTTTTCAGAAGGAGATGAAACATAATTTTTTACTAAACGATTAAACGTCATAGCATCTTTTGCATCTACAGTACAAGCATCTGCAAATAATGTAAAAGGGGAGAAGGTTTTATATTCTACACCATCTTTATTTCTAGTGTAAATTTTAAGTGGCTCACAAATATTCATCAAGGTTTCTAATGAAGAAATATCTTGATTATTTGTTAAGTTTCTTAGAATAACAGTTTTGTTTGTAATGTGTGTTAAGCCTAATTCCTCTAATCTGAAATTAACGACTGCTAACCGTTTTAACATATTATCTACATTGTTCACAGATTTAGGCGACCATAAACGTTCTGCAATAGCTGCTGTTCTTGGCCAGATTCTAGAATCTAAAGTTTCAGATGTTACTAATTCGCTCCACATGGTTGCTTCTCCTCCTAAAATTCGAGCTTGTTCATCTGTTGTCAATTCTATATCTCCAATAGGTTCATTTTGGTAATGACCTACTACAGATTGCATTCTATCAATATAAAAACCGTTAGATAAAATTGTGTTGTATCCTTGCTTGGCAGCTTCAATTAAAGAGCCTCCTTTTGGTAAACCTTCATTTTCAGATCTCCACGAATGGATCACAGCTGTTGTAGGCATGGTAGGCGTCATAATTTCATCCCAACCCACAAGTTTTTTCCCTGATTTATTCAGAATTTTTTCAAGTTTTATATTAAAATATGTCTGTAAATCGTGATTCGTTTTTAAGTTATTTGCTTCTTTAAATTCCTGAATGTTTTCGTTTTCATCCCAATGTTTACCTTCATTTTCATCTCCACCTATATGGAAATAGGGGTCTGGAAAAAGTGGAGCGATTTCGGTAAACAGATTGTATAGAAATACATATGTTTCTTCGTTTGTAGGATCTAAAGTTGGATCGAAAATTCCTGAATTACGTTCTATTGTATATGTTGCTCCAGGCTTACTTCCTAATTCAGGAAAAGCCGTTAAAATAGCCGATGCATGTCCAGGAACATCTATCTCTGGAATAACACGAATTCCTAATTTAGAAGCATAAACAACGACCTCTTTAATTTGTTCCTGAGTATAAAATAATCCGTCTGAAGCTAATGCTGTTAATTGCGGATAGATTTTAGATTCAATGCGAATACCTTGATCGTCGATTAAATGCCAGTGAAATACATTCATTTTAACTGATGCCATTCCGTCTAAATTACGCTTTATCACATTTACGGGATGAAAATGTCTAGAGACATCAATCATTAAACCACGCCAAACAAAACGTGGAGCATCGGAAATTTCTGCCCCTTGAAAGTAAAAATTTGTAGCATTGCTATTCGTTAATTGTAATAAGGTTTCTATTCCTCTTAAGGCTCCAATATCTGTTTGTGCCGTAATGGTTGCTCCAGAATTAGTAACGTTTAATTGATAAGATTCGTCATTATCATTAGTTAAGGTTCCTTCGTTTTTATAACTAATTTTTATAGTTGCGTTTGTATTGTCTTTTGCAGAAGTCGGAAAACCAGAATTTATAAATACTCCAGTACGTCCTGAAAGCCGTCTTAAAAAGGAAGTCGCTACAAATCTTACACGTTCTTGTGATGGACCGTTTATAGAAATGGTTAAATTTTCAGTAATAGGAAGCATTTGCTCCGTACCCTGTATGTTTTTTGGCCAAGGCATTAAATCATAAGTGTTTGCTAACGCATCCTGAGCATAACTCAATTGGCTTGTAACGTTTATGATTATAATTAGTAATATTATTTTTTTCATTGTGTCTTGTTTAAGGCTCAATTTAGTTTGATGTACTTTTCTGTGATAGCTCTATTAATTCCTGCGGCTTTAATACGTTCTATGCCAGATTGAATTAGCGTGTCTCCTTTAATTTGAATTTTAAAGGAGAATTTGTGGTTTTTAATGTTTTCTGAAGATGTGTAACTTAAAATCTCTTCATAGTCATTTCCGTTTAAAATATAAGTTCCTCCACCACCGTAAAAATTTTCAGTGTTGTTTGTATTCTGATTGAAAAAAGCAAAATGAGAGTCATTAATAATTTTAATGAATTCGGTATGTTTTAAGTCTTTAATTTTTATTGAATCATTCTCAATAATTTCAGCATAAACCATTTTCCATGTTCCAGAAATTCCAAGGGGGATAGATTTCTTTTCACAAGAAAAGCAGATTATAGCCAAAATTATTAAGATTGATTTTTTCATTATATATTAAAAATGATAACGTTTAAAAGCTTCAATGGCAGCATAATCTGCAAGCCCTAAATCGTTATATTTTTTCGCAGTTAAGCGGTTACGGTCTTCGGCGCGAACCCAGAATTCTCTGGAATCGTCGCCTTGAAACATAACACCATCTTTTTGAGATTGGTGATAGAAAATCGCATGACGTTTTTTAAGTACTTGATCTGGACTCATTGGTACAGCCATTTCAATTTCGTAAGATTCCCATTCGTGCCAAGCACCACGGTATAACCAAACCCAGCAATCGTCCATATATGCTTTTGGTTTAAGAATGTCTATGGCTGCAAAAAGAGCATCTAAACACACTTTATGTGTACCATGCGGATCGGCTAAATCACCAGCAGCATAGATTTGATGAGGTTTAACGTGATCTATTAAAGAGACGACTATGTCTATATCTTCTTTAGTTAAGTTTCCTTTTTTTATTGTTCCTGTTTCATAAAAAGGAAGGTTTAAAAAGTGAACATTTTTGTCTTTTACTCCCAAATAACGAGTTGCTGCCAAAGATTCACTTTGTCTTATTAAGCCTTTTAATTGTCTTAGTTCTCGAGAATCAATGTCCTTGTCGGTTTTACTTTTTAGAAAACTTATTATATTTAAAGCTTCGGTAGCATCTGGATTTAATTTACAGATTATTTCGGCAAATTTTAAAGCTTCTTCGTCAGAAACAGCTATGTTTCCAGAGGTTTGGTAAGCGATATGTACATCGTGACCTTGCTCTACTAATCTATCGAAAGTCCCACCCATAGAAATAACATCGTCGTCTGGATGCGGACTAAAAATTATTACTCGTTTTTTAGCCGGATTAGCACGTTCTGGTCGGTAAGAATCATCGGCATTTGGTTTTCCTCCTGGCCAACCTGTAATGGAGTGTTGCAGGTTATTAAACATTTTTATGTTTAGGTCGTAAGCAGTGCCTTCTTCTGTTAATAAACCAGACATTCCATTATCGTTATAATCTTTGTCTGTTAATTTTAAAATGGCCTTATTTAATAATTCACTAAGCCACACTACAGCTTTTAGTTTTAAAGTGTCTGTCCAATGGCAAGATGCTACTAACCAAGGTGTTTTTACACGTGTTAATTCCGAAGAAGCTTCACTATCTATTACAAAAGTAGTATTGTCGTGATCTTGTAAATATGTAGCAGGCACGCTAGACGTTTCCTCGCCTTCAATAGTCTTTTTAAGTACTTTAGCTTTGTTTAAACCCCAACCTAATAACACAACACGTTTTGCACTTTTAACGGTTCCAATTCCCATAGTTATGGCTTTTCTTGGAACGTTGTCTATACCTAAAAAAGCAGGGGCTGCATCTGCTCGTGTTACGTGATCTAGAGTGATACTTCGTGTTCCTGAATTTGAATGAGAACCGGGTTCGTTAAAACCGATATGTCCTGTTCTTCCAATTCCTAAAAGCTGAAAATCTAATCCGCCGTAAGATTTAATTTTTAATTCGTAATCGATACAATATTGATATAAATCGTCTGCACTTACCATACCGTTTGGAATGTTTATGTTTTCTGGAAGAATATCTACATGATTAAAAAGATGTTCATGCATGAAGTAGAAATAACTCTGAATATTATCTTTCCCCATTGGGTAATATTCGTCTAAGTTAAAGGTTACCACATTAGAAAAGCTTAGCCCTTCTTCTCTGTGCATTCTAACCAATTCTTCATAAACTTTTATTGGAGACGATCCTGTAGCTAAACCTAATACACAAGGTTGGTTTAACTTTTCCTTCTCTAAAATTAATGCAGCTATTTCTTGTGCAACAATAATTGATGCTTCATTTGAAGAGTTGAAAATAACGTTGTGAATCTTTTCAAAACGTGTTTCTTCGAACTTACCAGCCTCCGTGTAGGCTATACTTTTTAAATCAGTACTATCTACTTTCATTTTAATTTCTTTTTGATAAAGTAAACGAGACGCTAATCCCGTTTACTTTGTGAACTAATCAAACACTTAATCGATTTATAAACTAATTACTTATGAATTAAAAATTAGGTAACCCAGTGTCCCACCATAATCTTGTTCCACCGGTGTCAGGTCCTTTTAGCATACCAACAGCAGCAGTTACATTGGCACCGTTTACATCTTTTTCTGTTTGCACAAAATTAATACGACGTACTTGTTCTTGTGTATCTATGGTTCCACCACTATTATTTATTACAACAGGGAATACTTTTGGGTAACCTGTGCGTCTAAATTCACTCCAAGCTTCTTGTCCGTCAGGGAAGCCAGCGATCCATTTTTGAGTAATAATTTGTTCTAATTGTTCGTCATTAGTACCAGCATCGTTGTAAGCAATTTTTACATCGCTAGGGTAAACATAATTGTTAGCAGGATTATTTGCATCGATATAATTTGCAGGTGTACTAGTCGTATCTGCTAAATAAGCGTCAACATTTGAAGCATCAGCAAGCGTAAAAGCTGCTCTAACTCCCATTTCGTAATTTTGTTTAGCATCTCCAGCGCCAGACCATCCTCTTAAAGACGCTTCTGCTTTTAAGAAATAGACTTCTGCTTGAGTCATCCATATTTTTGTTGGACCCTCAAGAAAAGATCCTAACATAGAGTGTGAACCATATTCAGATTTTGCCTCAATTTTAATTCCTTGACGAATCCCTTTATAATCACCTAATGCAGGGTTTGCTGGGTGTGCAAAAAATGTTGAGATTCTTGGGTCGTTAAAACCAGTAAGAATCGATTCCATCTCGGCACTCATACCTACATCACCCCAACCGTTACTAATTTCTATTAATGGGTGAGAAAAGCCATCCATACCAACTCGCATATCTCCTCTTTCTAAGAAACCTGCATTACTTGCTAGTGATTTTTCACCTTCAATTCTTGCTAATTCTGGAGCCACTTTAGATACTCTTATTGCTAAACGTAAGCGTAAGGCATTAGCAAAACCACGCCAATTGGCAATGTTATCTCCTGCAGGCGATGCAAAATCAGATTTATCGAAAGGCACAAATTGTTGGTTTCCTGTAAAAGGTTCTAATCCATCTATGGCTTCGTCTAACTCGTTAAAGAATGTTTCGTAAACTGTTTCTTGAGAATCGTACTCGCCAGTTGTTTCGTAGTCTCCATATTTCGAGTAGCGTATTGGTCCGAATACATCTGTAACACGATGCATACCCATAACTTTAACGGTGTTTGATAGATATACAAACATCATACTGTTTTCGTTCCCAGATGCATCTGCATTAACATTTATTTTTTCAGCAAATGGCATCACTCCATTTCCACTATTACCGTCGTAAGCATCACTCCAAATAAATCCATTCCATCCATCAACTAAACTATATGTTTGGTTGTTTATGTTTCCTGCAAAAGGAGTTGGAGATGCCATATAGCCCGAAAATACATCGGCGTTTAGGTTTTGTTGTAATTGGTAGTTCCAACCTGGATTAGTTCTGATAATATTATCGAAGATTGTAGAAAAACCAGATCCAATATTATTGAATTGCTGTGAAAGTTCCTCGTCTGAATATCCATAGGTATTTGTATTGATGTCTTCAAAATCTCCCGTACAGTTCGATAAACTTATGGCAGTCATTGCGACCATAGTATATTTAAGTATATTTTTCATTTTTCTTAGAAATTTATGTTAATGTTTAACCCGATACTTCTTGTAGAAGGCTGGTTATAAATATCTACCCCTTGTAATCCCATTCCTGTACTAGATGTAATGTTTGGATCGAATGGTGCGTCTTTGTAGAAAAAGAATAGATTAGTCGCTATTAATGAGAAATTAATGTTGTCTACAAATTTATTATCGAAAGGTAATTTGTATCCTAAAGACAGTTCACGTAAACTAATATTTGTAGCATCGTAAACATATTCTCCTAATAAACCAGCTCTTCCTCCAACAGCACTGTAATAGTCGTTGGCAGAAATTTGTGCGCTAGTACCATTCTGGTCTACCACGTTTACCATACCGTTATTGTTGTTTCTAGCATTGGCAGAATTTTGAGAAACTCCATATTGGTCATTTATAGCTTCGGTAACACTCATTACGCTTCCGCCAAAATTACCATCGATAAGGAAGTTTAAATAAAAGTTTCCATATTCGAAATCGTTATTCCATCCTAATGTAAAGTCTGGTTGTGCATAACCAACTGTTTCGAAATCTGTAGATTGTAATGCATAGCTTGTAGATCCATCTTCTTCGCTTGTAGATGTTACAACAGGAACTCCATTTTCGTCTCTAATTAAAGATCTTGCTTTAATACTACCAAAATCTTCACCTTCAATTAAAGAATATCCATATCCGTTAACTCCAGGAGCAGTAATTATAGCTTCACCGTTGTCTAAAGATGGGTGAACAGATACTACTTTGTTGGTGTTTTGTGCAAAGTTAATTGCCGTATTCCATGAGAATTTATCTGTAACTATAGGTTTTGCATTTAAAACAATTTCGAAACCTGCATTAGAAATTTCTCCTGCATTTACAATGTTTTGAGAATACCCATATGAGTTAGGTTCTGCGGTGATAAAAAATATTTGATCGTATGTTTTAGAGTTGTAATATGTAAAATCGAATCCTAAACGATTACCAAAGAATCTCCATTCTGTACCAATTTCAAATCCTTTTTGTTTTTCAGGTCTTAACGTTTCCCCTTCAATAGGAGCGTAAGGAACTATAGAAATACTATTGTTATTTTGGTTAATATAGTTTAAAGGCACTGTAACGTCTACAGGTATATCTTTACCAACTTCGGCATAAGATCCTCTAATTTTTGCAAATGAAATGGCTTCTGGCATATCAACTATTTCAGATAATACAGCTGTTATACCTACCGAAGGATAGAAAAATGAATAACTATCTGTATTTGCTAATGTAGAAGACCAGTCATTACGACCCGTAACATCTAAGAATAATAAGCCCTTGTAACCGAAGTTAGCTGAAGCAAATAAAGATTGTACTTCTCTATTCGCAACACTCTGACGGATGTTATTTGTGTTTTCGAAATTCTGAATTGCAAAATAGTTAGGGTAATTAAGCCCAGCACCATCACGACCAGAATCTAAGTAGGTTTGGTCTCCCGTTTGGTATTTTGTTAAACTTGTACCTATAAGTCCTGTAAATGTAAAGTCTTCTCCAAACGTAGTATTATAAGTTCCTATTAAGTCTATGTACTGTTGGGTATTTTCTGTTTTTTCTAAAATGTAACGTCCGTTAGACCCTGAGTTTGCAGTATCTGTTCCTGCATATTGTTTCTTTTCGTAAGTGTAGAATAATTTATCGTAACTCCCTCTAGATTGTAAAGTGAACGCATCAGAAATATTATACTTCACAGATAAGTTTGCTAAAACACGTTGCGCAACATCTTCGCTCGGGCTTCTGTTAATTAACCAATAAGGGTTTTGTTGAATGTTTTCAGAAAAAGACGTTGCGTATTGATCCATTTGGTTTAATTCAGCATTAAAATACTCATATTTGTTTTCATAAGTATCTCTGCTAATGCCTACTGGGTTTAAGTATACAGCTGTTAAGGGATTGGCATATAAACCGTTTGTTGGACGATTAGCGATGCGTTGGTCTGATAAGTTAACACTAGCAGAAACTTCTATTTTGTCGTCTAGAAATTTAGCTGTTTCTCTTATTGTAATTGTGTTCTTTGTAAGGTCGTTACCTTGAATAACACCTTCTCCAACAGTATTCGCATAAGAAAAATACGTTTGTGCTTTTTGGGTTCCTGCAGTTAAGGATATTGCATTTATAGATGTGAAACCCGTTTGAAAGAAGTCTTTGGCATCATTACTTAACCCATCTGTTTTAGTACCCCAAGACATTGGGTCTGTAACGTTTCCATTTTCGGCTATAGGCTGTCCTACAGATTTACTTTGATATTGTGATTGTAGTTCTGGTAAAGAAACTACATTATCTACCATAAAGCTAGAATTAAAATTTACTGAAACAGCACCATCTTTTCCTGTTTTAGTAGTGATTAAGATTACACCATTTGCACCTTGGCTACCGTAAAGAGCAGAAGCAGAAGCTCCTTTTAGTACAGTCATACTTTCAATATCATCAGGATTAATTAAAGACAAGGCATCTCCACCATCTCTGTTACCAGTTTGGCTACCAAAAATATCTGTGCCTGGTTCGTTACCGTCAGATCCATTTCCTCTGTTAAGCATTGGTATACCATTTACAACATATAACGGATCGTTATTCGTTGTAGAAGAATTTCCTCTTAAAACGACTTTAGAGGTTCCTCCTAATCCGGAAGAACTTTTTGTAATAGAAATACCAGCAGATTTACCCGCTAAACTATTAATAGGATTGGTTCGCTTAACACGAGTTAATTCGTCTCCAGAAACTTCTTGAGCAGAATAGGTAAGTGCTTTTTTCTCTTTCTTAATACCTAAAGCAGTTATTACCACTTCGTTTAATTGTTCGCTATCCTCGTCTAATTTAATATTGTAATTACTTGAATTGGCTACAGTAATTTGAGTTGTAGTCATTCCTAAATAAGAGAATTTTAAAATATCTCCTAAATTAGCGTCTAAAGTATAGTTCCCATCAAAATCGGTTAATGTTCCGTTCGATGTTCCTAAAACTACCACATTTACCCCAGCGATTGGCATGCCATCTGCTATAGAGGTCACAGTTCCTTTTATCTCTTTGCTTTGTGCTTGCATGAGCTGCGCACTAAAGAACAATAAAGAAAAAAGGAAAGTCATTCTTAAAAAGTGTTTCATAATTTGATTGTTTAGTCTCGGTTATTTGATTCAAGTTTATCCCTTTTTATATTTATTTTAAAATAAAATATCTAAACGACATGATTTAACATATAAATAACATTGGATTTACGATAAGCGTTTTTGAGAAATAAAGAAAGGTGTATTTTATTGTGAATTAACTATTATATTATTAAAATTGCTTAATTAATCTTGGGTTTTTTAAAATAACATTAAAGAATCTTAAAAAATTATCCAGTTGTTCACATTCAAAATAAAGCAATCTATTTCTATTAAATATCACATCCTTTTTTGGTTGGGTTACTTTGTGTTTAATGTAGTACGTTGGGGGAGTTATTTTCAAGATTATTGGTACTCCTTGAAATCCAACTTAGTAGAGTTTCCTATTCATATTATAGTTGTATATATAAACGTGTATTTCTTAATTCCTAGATTAATATTACGTAAACGCTATTGGAGTTATTTGTTTTCTTTAATTTTTATGTTAGCCATGGTTTATTTGGTAAGAACAGGATTAAATTATGTTTTAGTAACTAAAAGTATTTGGCCTGAAGCCGAAAGCAGCGGTAATTTTTTTCAGCTAAATCATATTATTGCGGTTGTTTTAGGTGAATTGTATGTTATAGCATTTGTGTCTGCTATAAAATTGTTGATAGATTGGAGTATAGAAAAACACCGAAATGAAGAATTAGCAAAACTTCAGTTAAGTACAGAACTTAAATATTTACGAACACAGATTCAGCCACATTTCTTTTTTAATACCTTAAATAATTTATATGCATTAACTTTAACTAAATCTGATAGTGCACCACAATTGGTTATTAAAATATCGGATATGATGCAATATGTGTTGTACGAGGTAAATAGTTCGAAAGCCGATTTGTTAGAAGAAATAAATCATCTCAATAATTTTATAGATATTGCGCGTTTGCGTTTTAATGAAAGCATAGATTTTGAAATGGATATTACTGGAGATATCGAAGATGTAGAAGTGCCGCCATTATTATTTTTAAATTTTGTAGAAAATTGTTTTAAACATGGTTTAAAGAATAGTGATAAAGTAACCGTACGAATGAGTATTAAAATTTTACAGAAAGATTATTTAGAGTTCACTTTAGTGAATAGTTTTAAATCTAATCCCGATATTACAAGCGAACAAGGTATAGGTATTGTAAATACTAAGCGCAGACTAAATTTACTGTTTGGAAGCAACTATATTTTAGAAAATACGATTAAAGATAATACGTATAATCTGTTTTTAAAAATTCCCATTCGATGAAAATTAAATGCTTAATTATTGATGACGAATCTTTAGCAATAAAGGTAATAGAGGATCATTTAAAAAATTTCGATCATATAGAAATTGTCGCGACTTTTAATAATCCATTAAAGGCATATCCTATAATAGAACAAGAAAAAATAGACGTTATTTTTCTAGATATTAATATGCCACAACTTAGCGGATTCGCCTTTATAGAAAACCTAAGTTATAAACCGTTAATTGTATTTACAACAGCGTATCGTGAGTATGCAGTTAAGAGTTTCGAACTAAATGTATTAGATTATTTAGTAAAACCCATCCCATTTAATAGGTTTTTAAAAACCATGAATAAAGTCTATCAACAGGCATATATTACAAGTGCAACTTCAGAATTAAATTTACAGCAAGAACCTCATATTTTTCTTAAGGTGAGCAAAAAATTAATAAAAGTGAATTTAAATGATATTCTGTATATAGAAAGCCTTAAAGATTACATTAAAGTAATTACGGCTTTTGGCGATTATGTTGTGCATAAATCATTAACCGCGATTTCTGAAGAATTACCACAGTCTAATTTTCTACGAGTACATAGGTCGTATACCATTTCCATAAATAAAATAAAGTCGGTTGAAGGTAATACCATAGAAATTGCCAACCGGAGAATACCAATAGGGAGAAATTATGTTAAAGTCACGCGAGAGCGCATCTTTAAAAGCGAAGACTCTTAAAACTAAAACAACCAATATTAATTTAAAAATCACTTACTAAAACATCATGTCTAAAACCGCAGAAACACACGCGGCACCTAAGAATACTTCTTTAGTGCCTATACTAATTATTGCCGGATTGTTCTTCATTTTCGGATTTGTTACTTGGATTAACGGTGCATTAATCCCCTTTATGAAAACCATAAACGAACTCACCGATGCGCAATCGTATTTGGTCGCTTCAGCATCCTATATTTCTTTTGTCGTTATGGCTTTACCGGCTTCTTATATTATTGGAAAAGTAGGTTATAAAAAAGGAATGTCTTTTGGGTTAGCTTTAATGGGAATTGGAGCACTGGTGTTTATACCTGCAGCCGAAGCGAGAACATATACGTTGTTCCTAACTGGAATTTTTATTCAAGGTTTAGGAATGACGCTTTTACAAACAGCATCTAATCCATACATCACCATTTTAGGTCCAATGGAAAGCGCAGCAAAACGTATTGCTATTATGGGAATAGCCAATAAGGTAGCAGGAGCATTAGGATCTTTAATTTTTGGAGCTATTTTGTTGTCTGGTATAGACGAAATTAAAGAGAAATTAACTACAGTTTCTGTAGATGAAAAAACAACTTTATTAAACGAAATGGCCGATAGTGTTGTGATGCCCTATATTATTATGGCTGTGGTGTTATTTATTTTAGCTGTTTTAATTACCAAAGCACCATTGCCTCATGTTGAAGCAGATGAAGTAGAAGACGAAAGTACTAACGGCGCTCAAGCTGTAAAAAAGACAAGCATTTTTCAGTTTCCACATTTATGGTTAGGTGTACTTGCTTTGTTTGTGTATGTAGGTGTTGAGGTTATTGCAGGAGACACGATTATCTCTTACGGATTGTCTCTTGGAATGCCTGGAGAAGAAGCCAAATCGTTTACTTTAATGACACTTTTGGCTATGGTTGCAACCTATGCTTTAGGTGTGTTTTTAATACCTAAATATGTGAGTCAAGTGTTAGCTTTAAAAGTGAGTGCTATTTTGGGTGTTGTATTTGCTATTTGCGTGTTATCGACTACAGGATTTACATCTGTACTTTTTGTTGCGGCTCTAGGGATTTCTAATGCTTTGGTATGGCCAGCAATTTGGCCTTTGGCATTAACTGGTATGGGCAAATTTACAAAAACGGCTTCAGCATTACTCATTATGGCTATTTCTGGGGGAGCAATTATTCCACCTTTATACGGTGCTCTAGTCGATTCTAAAAAGGAAGAATTAATAGTTCAAGGCTTAGATTATGCAACAGCGTCGGCTCAAGCCGCAACTTCTGGATATTGGATTTTAATTCCGTGTTATTTAATCATATTGTTTTATGCTGTTTACGGACATAAAATTGGTTTGAAAATATCATAAGAAAACACTAATGAAACAACGCATTGAATCTGTAGATCTGTTACGTGGTATAACCATTGCTGCAATGATTTTGGTAAATACACCAGGAGACTGGGGGAGTGTTTATGCACCATTTTTACATGCAGATTGGCATGGATTAACACCTACAGATTTAATTTTTCCGTTTTTTCTATTTATCGTGGGAATTTCAATTTATTACGCTTACAAATTTAAGTCGGCGACAGTCGAAAATTATAAAAAAATAGCCATTCGGAGTTTAAAACTCATCGGATTAGGGTTGTTTCTTAATGTTTTTACTCCAATTCCACCGTTTTTCGAAACATTGGAAACTGTCCGTATTCCAGGCGTGCTTCAACGTATAGGAATTGTGTTTTTTATAACGGCTTGGTTGTATCTCAATTGTAATTGGAAAACCTTGTTAGGTATTGCAATAGCTATTTTAATTGGTTATTGGGTTTTCCTTGGATTTATACCTCTGCCAAACGGAGTACCGCCAACATTTGCTCGTGCGGCTAACAATTGGTCTAATTATATCGATTTGCATGTTTTAGGAAAACATATGTGGCAACCTGATTACGACCCCGAAGGATTAATAGGAACCTTGCCATCTATAGCTACTAGTATTTTTGGTGTGTTAATCGGAAAATTTTTAGATTCTGAAACGACCAACAAAACAATTAAACTTATCGGATTTGGCATAATTGGTATTGTTTTAGGCTATTTATGGAATTCGGTTTTCCCTTTAAATAAGGCACTATGGAGTAGTAGTTTTGTATTAGCAACAGTTGGAATAGCAACAGTAATTTTAGGAATTATTTATTATATAGTTGATGTAAGAGGGGTGCATTTTGGATCTATTTTTAAATATGCTGGAATGAATGCGATTACTGTATATTTTCTATCCAGTTTAATTAGTAAAATCTTTTACCTTATACCGTTAGGAAAGGGGCAAAATATTCACTCTTGGTTGTATAATGCCTTTTTTGTTCACGATGTTATGGCTTTAAATTTATCGTCATTATTATATGCCCTAGCTGTTGTTTTATGTTATTTAGGCCTAGGATATTATCTGTATAAGAAGAGAATTTTCATTAAAGTTTAACACTCAAACACACAAGGTGCTTTAAAAGGATACATGAAAAAAATGTACCTTTATGCCATGTATGCCTTAGTCGATTGTAACAATTTTTATGCCTCTTGCGAACGTGTTTTTAATCCCGATTTGCGAGGAAAACCTATTGCCATTTTATCTAATAACGATGGTTGTGTTATCGCGCGAAGTGACGAAGCTAAAGCCTTAAACCTTCCTATGGGAGCGCCAGCCTTTAAATATGAATCGTTTTTTAAGGCAAATAATATTCAGGTGTTTTCGTCAAACTATCCGTTGTATGGCGATATGAGTTCACGTGTTATGCGTATTTTAGAACAGTTTAGTCCAGATGTTGAGGTTTATAGTATAGATGAAGCTTTTCTAGAATTAAAAGGGTTTCAAAATATAGATATTACGGCTTACGGACATGAAATGCGAACGCGTATTTTAAAATGGACAGGAATACCAACATGCGTTGGAATTGCGCCAACCAAGGCATTATCTAAAGTAGCTAATAAAATTGCGAGGAAGTTTCCCGAACACACTAAAGGTGTTTTTTTAATTGATTCTGATGTGTCTCGAATTAAAGCTTTAAAATGGCTTAAAATTGAAGATGTTTGGGGCGTTGGCAGACGATTGTCTAAACGATTAAAATCTATAAATTGTCATACTGCATACGATTTTACACAACTTCCAGACGATTATATAAGAAAACAATTTTCTATTGTCGAATGGCGATTAAAACAGGATTTGTTAGGGCATCCTACATTAAAACTGGAAGAGCCATCTCCTAAAAAAGCAATTGCAACAACACGAAGTTTTGAAGGCACTATTTCTGATTTAGATAATATTACCGAACGGATTTCTACATTTGCAACAAGTTGTGCAGAGAAATTAAGAAAGCAGAAAAGCAGTTGCCATATGATTATTGTGCAATTAAGTAGCGATCGTCATAAAAAAGACATGGCTCACGAATATGGAAGTAAAATGATTACCTTGCCGTATCCTACTGATTCATCATTAATTATAAGTACGCAAGCTGTAGCAGCCGCTAAACAATTATTTAAAGCGGGTGTGAAGTATAAACGTGCAGGTATTGTTGTAACCGGTTTGGTGCCTAATGATGCATTTCAGTTAGATTTGTTTACGTCTGAAAATCCTAAACACAAACCTTTAATGCGTGTAATAGATGCTTTAAACTCCAAGTATAAAAGTCATGCCATTAAATTAGGAAATCAGGATTTACAACGCACATGGAAAATGAAACAGGAGCGTTTATCCCCAAAATATACCACCAATATTAACGATATTATTACAGTAAAATGATGCTACATACAACTTCAAAATTAACCTTTTTTACGCCAGAAATTGTACCGGATTCTGGAGCTATTTTTGTGGACTCAGGCATTTCGGCAGGGTTTCCTTCACCAGCAGACGATTTTAAAGAAGAACGTTTATCGTTGGATGCTGAATTGGTAAGAAATAAGGAAGCGACTTTTTTTGCACGTGTTAGCGGGCAATCTATGATTGGTGCTGGACTCGATGACAACGATTTGTTGGTTATTGATAGAAGTTTAGCTCCAACTCATAATAAAATTGCTGTGTGTTTCTTAGATGGTGAATTTACAGTAAAGCGTTTAAAAGTTGAAGGTGGCGAAGTATGGCTACAACCAGAAAATCCAAATTATAGTGCAGTACAAGTTACAGATGCAAACGATTTTGTGATTTGGGGCATAGTTACCAACGTGATTAAAAGAGTGTGATAGAATGAGTGGAATTTACATCTGCTGAAATATATAAAACTAAAAACGCCTCAAAAAATTAATTTTTTGAGGCGTTTTTTATATGAGTAATAAGGTTTTTAATCCGCTAAGATTATAACTTTATTGTCTTTAGATTCTAAAGTACCAGACTTAATCTTAATAGTTAATATTTTACTATCTGACATATGTGGTTCCACTTCAGGATGTAATTTGTCGTAATCTAAATGCGACTGAGTATGTACTTTAATTTTTACAGTTCCGGCTGTTAAAAGTGATACTATAGCAGCGTGATGATTAAGCATTTCAAACTCTCCATCGGTACCTGGTACAGTAACAGCATCTACTTCCGAACTAAATAAAGTGGCTTCTGGCGATACAATTTCTAAATACATATTATATAGTTGTTTGTTAGTCGTTTATGGTCGATGGTTAAACTAGCAACCAACAACTAAAAACTATTAACTAATTATGCTTCTGCTAACATTTTTTCTCCAGTTTCAATAGCGTCTTCAATAGAACCCTTAAGGTTAAATGCTGCTTCTGGTAAGTGATCTAATTCACCAGCCATAATCATATTAAATCCTTTAATGGTGTCTTTAATGTCTACTAAAACACCTTTAAGACCTGTAAATTGTTCTGCAACGTGGAATGGTTGAGATAAGAAACGTTGTACACGTCTTGCTCTACCTACGGCTAATTTATCTTCTTCAGATAATTCTTCCATACCTAAAATTGCAATAATATCTTGTAATTCTTTATAGCGTTGTAATAACTCCTTAACATTTTGAGCACAGTCGTAATGATCTTTTCCTAAAATATCTGCAGTTAAAATTCTTGATGTAGAATCTAATGGATCTACTGCTGGGTAAATACCTAGCTCAGCAATTTTACGAGACAATACCGTTGTTGCATCTAAGTGAGCAAAGGTTGTAGCAGGAGCAGGGTCAGTTAAATCATCTGCAGGTACGTAAACCGCTTGTACAGATGTAATAGATCCTGTTTTAGTTGATGTAATACGCTCTTGCATAGCACCCATTTCTGTTGCTAACGTTGGTTGGTAACCTACGGCAGAAGGCATACGTCCTAATAATGCAGATACCTCTGAACCAGCTTGTGTAAAACGGAAAATGTTATCTACGAAGAACAAAACGTCTTTCCCTTGACCATCTCCAGCACCAGCTCCATCACGGAAATATTCTGCGATACATAAACCAGATAAGGCTACACGAGCACGTGCTCCAGGTGGTTCGTTCATTTGTCCGAAAACGAAAGTCGCTTTAGATTCTTTCATGATGTTTTTATCTACTTTAGATAAATCCCATCCTCCATCTTCCATAGAGTGCATAAAGTCATCTCCGTATTTAATAATACCAGACTCTAACATCTCTCTTAAAAGGTCATTTCCTTCACGAGTTCTTTCTCCAACTCCAGCAAAAACTGAAAGTCCACCGTGACCCTTTGCAATATTGTTAATCAATTCCTGAATTAATACTGTTTTACCAACTCCGGCACCACCAAATAATCCAATTTTACCCCCTTTTGCGTAAGGCTCAATTAAATCAATTACTTTAATACCTGTGAATAAAACTTCAGTAGATGTTGATAGATCTTCGAATCGAGGTGCTTGTCTGTGGATTGGTAATCCCGCAGCACCTGCTTTTGGCAAGTTTCCTAAACCATCAATAGCATCTCCAATTACATTGAAAAGTCTACCATATACATCATCTCCAATTGGCATTTGTATTGGGGCTCCTGTAGCAACTACTTCTGTCCCTCTACTTAATCCATCTGAAGAGTCCATCGCGATTGTACGAACAGTGTCTTCACCAATGTGAGATTGTACTTCTAATACTAGAAGTGTACCATCACGTCTTGTAATTTCTAATGAATCGTAAATTTTTGGAAGAGCTCCTTCAGAGTCGAATACAACATCGATAACTGGACCAACGATTTGTGCAACTTTACCTGTAATTTTTGACATTACTTAAATGTTTATAGATTTTTGCTTAAATTTCTTGAAAAATAACTATTTTTTCGCGCTGCAAATATAATAGTTTATAATTTAAAAAGAAATATGTTTTTATCTTTTTTATAGAATACCAAACGTCTTCAATTTGAAGACGTTTCGTTTTTTGGTGTTTATTTAATTTATTGAAGCAAAGGAGAATAGTTTGTTGGATAATCCCCAAGGTTTGTAAAGTTTCCTGAAGTTTCGAAATTCGTTTCGTAAGTAGCATCAATTGCTTTCATAAATTCGTTTGCAATTAAAGCATATCCTCTAGATGTTGGATGAACACCATCTAACGAAAAAGCCCCTCCGGTAACTAAATCACTGTTTAAAATAAAGCCATTATAACCATAACCTCCAGGTGAAGCTACTTTTTGTAATACTGAATTAGCGTCTACAAAAGCTAGACCCGCCTGATTTGCTGCAGCTTTAATTGTAATGTTGAAATTATCTACAGCCATTTTAATTTCATTTTGTTCAGAAGGGATTAAAACCCATTTATCTTCTAGCGGAAGCGTTACACCTTCAACAGAAAATTGATTTGCAATATTTTCAGGTAAACCTTGAGCGATTAAAGCGTCTGCCATAGTCTGATTAACAGTTCCTATAATTGCACTACTTCTTAGTACAAACAAATCTTCAGCAGTAGCTTGTCTTATTTGTCCATAAAAAGATCCCAATAAAGGCGCTACTATTGGGGCCGCCGCCGCGGGTAATCCCATGGATTCTAGGAAAGCTGGAAATGTTGGGCTTGCTAGTAAAGCTGCAGTAATTTCAGAAGACATATCGCTTAAATTTTCATCGTTTATAACCACAGCATTCGCACTCGTTGTTGTAAATACTACGTTACGTTCCGATTGACCATACGCATTGAATATGCTATTTAAAGATCCATAAACCAAATTCAATGTTGGAATTTGTGGTCCGAAATCAGGATTAGTTGGGTCTAATGGGTTATAAGGGACGGTTGTAAAATGTGCAATACTTGTTATATAAGGAATGTTGGCAACTACACCTTTAGCGCCTCCCGATGTTAATGTGTTTACTAATGTGCTATACGCGTAATCAAAAGTAGGCTGATCTGTAATAGGATCGGAACCATCTCCTCCAGTTGATGCATATCCTAGAATGTCGTTGTTGCCTATCCAAAGCGAAAAGAATGTTGGGCTTTGTGCCATAGTTAATTCTAACATAGAGGCATTTGGGGTATTTCCTGTCATTCTTACAAAATACGGATTTGCAAGTCCAGCTGATAAGTTTGCTATATTTCCATATCCGTTTGCTAATAAATGATAGCTTTTTGCTCCAGGAACGCCCATATTATTAAATGGTCCTGAAGGGTTGTTAAGAACAATATCTGTAGTTACAGTTACCGGTCCTATAACCGATTCTAAAGATACTGGCGGTCCTCCAGTTGTTACTAATCTGGGATTAAATCCAGGAATTCGAGTGCCATTTAAGGCTAATCCACCGTAATTATCATTTGTTAATGGTTGAATAAATTCGCTACCACCAATTATTTCGAACCGTTCTGATAACATTTTTGGAAACGAGTTTTCTTGACCTGAAATAAATAAAGCTCCATCTGTATAACCAGAAGTTAGTGAGTTTCCTAAAGATATAAAATTTGAAAAATCTGCTGAACCCGAAGTTAATGGTGGATAAATAGCCGAATCATTATCCGTACTACTATCGTCATCGTTATTACACGCAGCAAATGTTAGGGCTAGGGCTACGCACCATATATATTTTACTTTCATAAGTTAAGTTTATTATAAGTTATTGATTGTCCAAGACACATAATACATAGAACCGATGTATCCGGTTCCTATTGCAGTATAATATTCTTCACCTAAAAAGTTTGTTGCTCCTATTTTAAATGAAGATTTTAGCTTTGGCACTCTGTAGTTTACTTGTGCATCGAAGGTGTGATACGATGGAATGTTCCCATCTCCAAAGGTCGCTTGCCACAAATAAGAATCACTCCAAAGCCATGACACGTTAAAACCAAAGTTTTGAAATACATTTGCATTCCCAAAAGTCGCTTTCACTTTATTTTCCGGCGTATTAAAACTGGTTCTAAAATCTGGATAAGCAGCTTGGTCGAAATATTGCTTTGCGAATGTGTAAATGGCAGATATATCGTAATTATTAAATATTTTGGTTGAAATCTGGATTGAAGATCCTAATGATTCTATTCCGGCAGCCGAGTTTGTATATGTTTGATACGCTTTATAATCGCCGTTTTGAACAGCGGCTAAAGACAATGAGTTGTCTCCAACGGTACCGTAGAAAGGAACTAGAACGGTTTCGTTAGATATGAAATTTTTGTACTTGTTGTAATATATTTCAAAATCTACAATAAAAAGATTTAATTTTCCGCGATATCCAATCTCAAAAGACGTAACCTGTTCCGGTTGAACCAATGATATATCGGCGGCAACAGGAGCTCCCATTTGAACAGAATTTAAAGTAAATGCATTTTCGTATGCAGCTCCTCCAATAATCTCTACTGTAGCTGGCTGCCCTAATTCTTGTCCGCTTGCACTAACATCGTAAGTTCTTATGTCGCGATCTAAATTACTTTTTGCCGATCCAACCAGAATAGCACTACCTGCATCTAAACCAATAAATAAATCTTGTGTTGTTGGATTTCTAAACCCAGACTGAATAGATCCTCTAATATTATGTTGTTCTCTGGCTCCTAAGGTATAGCCTACAGAAATTCTAGGCGAAATGAAGCCATCAAATAATTCGGATTTATCGTATCGTAAAGAGGCTGTTAATTTTAAAGCTTCCTCTTTTAAGAATGTTTTCTGAAGCTGTGTGTAAATACCCATTTCAGAATATTGTATATTTTGAAATTCATCGGTGTAAATGGTTCCAGAAGAATTTAAATCGTATTTTCTATACGAGCCACCAACTTGAATTTCTGCCCAGTTTGTTAAATGACTAAAATTATAATTAGCATCTGCATGGTAATATTTAGAAGCGTCTTGAAATTTAGAACCTGAATTTAAATCGGGTTCGCTAGTTACTGTATCAAAAGCGTCATTAAATTCTTTTGTACCCGGAAGAAATCTCCCTTCATCTGCAGAAGCTCTTGCTGCGGAATGTGCTTGAGAATCTGTAGCTCCGTTTAGTGTAGCCCCTGCATACGATTGTATATAATCTCCAAACCATTGTTGGTCACTTTTCCACGTACGATTTACATTTATACCTGTAAATACCATGTCGTAGGAATCTCCTGCATTATCTGCAACGATATACCCTCTAACAAAAAAATTATCGTTTCTTACTTCGATTTTATGTTGTTGTTGGAAGAAATTTGCAATGTTATATCTGTTAGTACCTTGATAAATCGTGTTTCCTGTTCCCATTTTTCCAACGTATGCAATTTCAAATTCATCTTTCCAAGGTCTTAAATATAATCCCCAATCAGCTTTTAAGTTTTCAGCATTATAATTGGTTAAATCAATTTCATCGTAACCTGTCCTACTCACTTCTACATCCGGGATAATTCCTAATCCACCAGAAGCTGCTTTTATATTTGTAGAAACTTCATCTCCATATACATTATAGCCATCATAATCGGGAGATGCTCTTGTTGCTCCTGTGCCTGGTTTTCCTGCGTAATTATCGGCTTCCCAATCGGTACCTTTTAACCAAGAAAAGTTGACTTTTGCAGCAAATACTTCACTAAACTTGTGTGCGATTCTTACACCAACATCGGTATAGGAATTTACTCCTGCAGCATCTTGTGAAGTAACTCCTTGCTTTACATATCCGCTAATTCCAGGATAATCAAAAGGGTTTTTACTTCTCATAAACAAAATTCCGTTAAAGGCATTTGCACCATATAAGGCTGATGAAGCACCAGGTAATAATTCGATACTAATAACATCTGTTTCATTAAGACCAACTAAGTTTCCTAATGGGAAATTTAAAGCAGGGGTAGAGTTGTCCATGCCATCTACCAATTGCATAAATCGGGTATTTGAAAACGAAGCAAATCCTCGCGTATTAATAGATTTAAAAGTTAAACTGTTGGTATTTATATCTACTCCTTTTAGGTTTTCTAATCCGTCATAAAAATCTACAGAAGTCGTATTTCTAATATCTGTTAGCCCAAAACGCTCTACGGTTACTGGTGAATTAAAAATACGTTCTGGAGTACGAGATGCGGAAATAATAACTTCATCTAAAAAGGTACCTTCTATAAGTACAATGTCTATAATTTGATTATTGGAATCCACAGTTTTTATAATGGGGTCGTAGCCTACGCTACTAGCAATTATTCTAAAAGGAGGGTTTTTATCTACTGTAAATGTAAAATGGCCATCAAAATTAGTAACGGTTCCAACAGACGTCTCTTCAATTATAATATTTGCACCGGGGAGTGGCTGACTATTATTATCGACTACAGTTCCGGAAACTGTAGTTTGCGAATAGGTTATAGAATAAGTAAGTAACACGAGAAAAGTAAAGATGTATTTCATATACAGGTTTAATTAGGTTATCTAAGGAACAATATACATGTTTAAATCAAATTTTAAAACTATATTGTTAATATTAGAGTGTAATTTTTAGTAATTTCATAAATAATGAATTGGTATTTTGTGAAATTAATAATTTGGATATAGAGTGGTTGAGTTATATGAAAACAAAAAGGCATCTTCAACGTAAGTTAAAGATGCCTTTTAATATGTAATAAAAAATATGTTATTCTACAGTAACAGATTTAGCTAAGTTACGAGGTTGATCTACGTTTCTACCTAATTTAACCGCAATATGATACGATAATAATTGAAGCGGAATGGTTGTTAATAAAGGTGATAAAGATTCTGAACAATCAGGAACTTCAATAACGTAGTCTGCAAGATTTCTTACACTTTCGTCTCCTTCTGTAACGATACCTATAATTTTTCCTTTTCTAGATTTAATTTCTTGAATATTACTAACTACTTTTTCGTAATGTCCTTTTTTGGTTGCAATAACAATAACTGGCATGTGCTCGTCTATTAAAGCAATAGGACCATGTTTCATTTCTGCAGCAGGATAACCTTCCGCATGAATGTATGAAATCTCTTTTAATTTTAAAGCGCCTTCTAAAGCTACAGGGAAATTATATCCTCTTCCTAAATATAAACAGTTTTTAGCGTCTTTATAAATCTCTGCTATGGTGTTTACGTAAGCGTCAGATTCTAAAGCTTTTTTAACTTTATCTGGGATAAGTTCTAATTCGATTAAATGACGACGGAAATCTGAACTTGACATTGTGCCTTTAGCTCTAGCCAATCTTAACGCCATTAACGTTAATACAGTTATTTGAGTTGTAAATGCTTTGGTTGATGCTACTCCAATTTCTGGTCCAGCATGCGTGTAAGCACCTGCGTGGGTTTCTCTAGCAATAGAAGAACCTACAACATTACAAACACCGAAAACAAAAGCGCCTTTAGATTTCGCTAATTTAATAGCTGCTAAAGTATCTGCAGTTTCACCAGATTGAGAAATTGCAATAACAATATCTTTTTCGGTTATAACAGGATTTCTATATCTAAATTCTGAAGCATATTCTACTTCAACAGGAATGCGTGCTAAATCTTCAAAAATGTATTCTGCAACTAATCCAGCATGCCATGATGTACCACAAGCCACAATTATAATACGATCTGCGTTAAGGAACTTTTTCATGTTATCCTCAATTCCAGACATTTTAATTAGACCTTCATTTGCTCGAAGTCTCCCTCTAAAGGTGTCTAAGATTGCATTTGGTTGTTCGAAAATTTCTTTCAACATAAAATGTTCGTACCCACCTTTTTCAATTTGTTCAAGGTTTAATTGAAGCTCTTGAATATAAGGGTCGACCATAGTGTCGTCTTTTATTTTTCTAACTTTTATTTCTTTGCCTAAGCGAATAATAGCCATCTCTTCATCTTCAAGATAAATGGCATTTTTTGTGAATTCTAAAAAAGGAGAAGCATCACTAGCAATAAAAAATTCGTTTTCTCCAACACCAATTGCTAAGGGACTTCCTAGTCTAGCAGCAATTATTTCGTTTGGTTTCTTTTTATCGAAAACAGCAATTGCATAGGCGCCTACAACTTGGTTTAAAGCGATTTGAACTGCTTTTCCTAGTTTTAGGCCTTTTTCTTTTTTCAAGACTTCTTCAATCAGATTTACTAATATTTCAGTATCTGTGTCCGATTTAAAAGTATATCCTCTTGTAATTAATTCCTTTTTTAAAGATTCGTAATTTTCAATAATACCATTATGGATTATTACTAAATCTCCAGAATTTGAATAATGAGGATGTGAGTTTACATCGTTAGGAACACCATGTGTTGCCCATCGTGTATGACCAATTGCTACAGTACCATTAGTAGAAATTTCTTTTTCTACACGGGCTTCTAAGTCTGAAACTTTTCCTTTGGTTTTGCAAACTTTTAGATTTTTGCCATCGTATATTGCAATTCCTGCACTGTCGTAGCCACGGTATTCTAAACGTTTAAGACCGTTAATTACTATTGGGTAAGCTTCTCTATAGCCTATATATCCTACAATGCCACACATAAATTTTTAGTTTTTTGGTTCGGTATAATAAATTTCTAACTTTGCTCGTAAATTACTAGGAACACTAGGATTACTTCCGTGTAAAATAGTTCCTTTTGGAGATAGTACAGCACCTTCTGGAAGTGTTGTGACAACATCTCCTTCGCTGTCTAACAACTGAGCATTCAGTGTGTTATTTACGTTGGATGATAAAACTAAACCAATTTTTGTATTTGTGGAATCATTTGTCAGAATATTTTTAATATGTTCTGTAATTCGTATCTTGTATTTGTAAGTGCCTTGACTTCCAGAACGCTGCCCTAAATGGGCTATTTTGGAAGCAAGCGGATAGGTTGTGTTTACATTCGGGTCGTAAGCGTAGTCTTTTAAAGTAGTTAGATTTTTAACATCGTAAACATAAAGTCTATCGTAGGTGTGATAATCGTTGGTAGTATAAACTTTACTTGCATCTTCGTAAAATGTTAACGTCGCTTCGTTAATTAACCAATTACCTTTATGCATTAAAAAATCATCTAAGTAACTATCTGGTTGCCCGTCGCCATCTAGGTCTGGACCTTCAAATAGATTAATTACAGCCATAGAGCCTTCTCCTCCTTTTAAATATAAATCTACATCTCCAGTAAGATCATTACCAGTTTCATAATTTGTATCACTTTCGTAAGTACTTAATCTATTGATGTTGAAATTTAAAACATACTCACCTTCAGATCTGCCATCAGGATCTGTCTCTGATGAATCATCATAATCGTATGAGTATTTTACTGAAATTTCTGCATCTGTGGAATTAATATCAATTAAGAATTGATTACCCATTCCATTTATCGCTTCAGCTTTAAGATAAATACCTCTAAAATAATTTGCAAAATTATTCTGATTACTCAATTCTGCACTACCTTGTTTATCAAAAAGTAACTTTTCCCAAAATTGATTATTATTTAATAACTCGACTTGTAATCTTGGAGAATAACGTTCTGTAACTTCTAACTCTCCAGTATCTTCGTTTTCTTCTTTAACTTGAATCTCTTCATTACTTGGAAAAAAATCACCATCGAAATATAATAATTCACCTTGAAAATTATTGAAATTAATTGTTTCGTTAGAATTAGAATAGTATAACTGGCTTTCGTCGAAATTAGAAGACGGATCTGTTTCTCTTAGATAATAAGTATTCTGATAGATAGATAATTTAATAGGGCTGCCTCCATATACAGAATCTAATTCGTAAATAGTTTCGCCATCTTCTTCAATTTCTATAGCTGTAGAAAAATAAGGAATAGTTAATGTTACCGATTCTATCTGAGGATTGTCTCCGAATGTAGGTGAATACGTTTGAGGTGTCATTTGCGACACTACACTGGCAGTTGTTAAACCGTATTCTGGATCTTTAAATGCTCCCAATAAGCTGGCAGATAATCCGTTAGTTTGTACGGGTTTAACCTTTAGTGTGTATGCAAGTATAGGAAATTGAATACTATCGGTTACAAAACCTTTGCTACCAATAATATCTGTTCCAATAGAATTATAATCTTTATCGCACGCAGTAAAGACTGTAATTAGCAATAGAAATATGCTAGAGAGTTTAAATGCTTGTAAAATCTTTTTCATATATTTTTTATGAAGTAAAACGTATTATTTTAAAACTTCGTTTATGTAGAAGTTAGAATACGCCTCGCCAAATTCTTCTTTGTTTTTATATCCTAAAACTGGCTTTTTAGAATCGTTTAAATGTGAAGTTAGTTCTTCAGGAATATCTTCAGAACCAATAATAATAGCATCAGAATAATCGATAGCTACTTTCATTAAATTATTGTAGGTTGGGTCGCTTAAAGTTTTTACAACATCATCGTTAATATTGTCAAATTTCACTTTAGTGGCCATATCCTTGTTAAGCGTACCTTCGTAACCTTGGTTGTAAATAGAAGTCACAACTTTACTGTCGTTAAACAAAGGTTCTCCTGCGAAATATTCTTTTAAATACAGCGGAAGTAAAGATGCAAGCCATCCATGAACATGTATAATGTCTGGCGCCCAATTTAATTTTTTAACCGTTTCAATAACACCCTTTGCAAAGAAAATAGCACGCTCGTCATTATCTGAAAATAAAGCACCATTCTCATCTGTTAAAGTTGCTTTACGTTTAAAATATTCGTCGTTGTCTATAAAATATACTTGGATACGTTCCTTAGGTATCGATGCTACTTTTATAATTAGTGGCATGTCTAAGTCATTAATTACTAGGTTTATACCAGATAGTCTTATAACTTCGTGTAGTTGATGCCTTCTCTCGTTAATGTTTCCATATCTAGGCATAAAAATCCTGATTTGACCACCTTGTTGATTTACCATTCTAGGTGTTTCAAACGACATAGATGATATTTCAGTTTCAGGTAAATAAGGAACTACTTCAGATGATACATATAATATCCTCTTATCTTTCATAAATTACTGGGCTTTTGAGAATTCAAAATAAAAAACACGCAAAATTACAAAATTTTATGCAGATTGATGTTAAAATAATAACTTTGCCTCCGTTAATTTTTTATTAAAAGTGAAGGTAATAACAGAACAATCGGAATTAAAAAAGGAATTACAACAGCTAAAATCTCAAGGTAAGACCCTGGGATTTGTTCCTACAATGGGTGCTTTACACAAGGGACATTTGTCTTTGGTGCAACGTGCTTTAAAAGAAAATGATGCTCTTGTAGTTAGCATTTTCGTCAATCCAACTCAGTTTAACAACCCAGACGATTTGGTTAAATACCCAAGAACATTAGAGAACGATGTTGCTTTATTGCAAACGGTTTCAGATAATATATTGGTATATGCACCTACTGCAAACGACGTTTATGGAGACGAAATAGTGTCTATGCAATATGATTTTGAGGGCTTGGAACATAAAATGGAAGGTCAATTTAGACCTGGTCATTTTAATGGTGTTGGTACAATTGTAAAGCGTTTATTTGAAATCGTGACTCCAAACAGTGCTTATTTTGGAGAAAAAGATTTTCAGCAATTAGCAATCATTAAAAAAATGGTAGAGAAGCACAATGTTCCTGTTAACATAGTGGCTTGCGAGATATTACGCGAAGATAATGGATTGGCCATGAGTTCTCGGAATGTAAGATTGAAGCCAGAGTACGCAGAAGCAGCTCTGTTTATTTATAAAACATTACAAGCTGCCAAAGTTATGTTTGGCATAGAATGTGCTAATACGGTGACTAAATGGGTTGAGAATCAGTTTGAAAATCACCCCTTATTAGAGTTGGAATATTTTGTGATTGCAGATGTTGAAACTCTTGAAACCTTAGAACATAAAGATGAAAATACACTATATCGCGCCTTTATTGCAGTATATGCAGACGATATAAGATTAATAGACAATTTAGCACTAAATTAATTATCTTTGCCACATGCAAATTCACGTAGTAAAATCGAAAATTCACAGAGTAAAATGTACAGGTGCAGATTTAAATTACATTGGTAGTATTACTATTGATGAAGATTTAATGGATGCAGCAAACATTATTCAAGGTGAAAAAGTTCAAATTGTAAATAATAACAATGGTGAACGTTTAGAGACTTACGCAATTCCTGGACAGCGTAATAGTGGGGAAATTACATTAAATGGTGCAGCCGCAAGACGCGTCGCAACTGGAGATGTATTAATCCTAATTACTTATTGTATTATGGATTTGGAGGAAGCGAAAATATTTAAACCGTCTTTAGTTTTTCCAGACGAAGCAACCAATAAGCTCATTTAATTATTGAATCTAAAATTATCTAAAATATTAAAAATTACACTCCCAATTTTATTGGGAGTTTTTTTGATAGCATATTCTTTGTCTAAAGTGTCTGTAGACGAGCTTATTGTGTATTTTAAAAATGCCAATTATTGGTGGATTTTGCTTGGAGCCGTTTTAGGTTTATTAAGTCATTTATCTCGAGCTTATCGCTGGTTATTTATGTTAGAACCTATGGGATATCACGTAAAACTATCTAATAGTATTATGGCTGTTTTTGCTGCATATTTAATAAATTATACCATTCCAAGAGCTGGCGAGGTGGCTCGTGTTTCAATACTTACAACTTACGAAGGTGTGCCTTTCGATAAAGGTTTTGGAACCGTTGTTGCAGAACGTATTGCCGATTTAATTGTCATGTTTAGTATTATTTTAGTGACACTTTTCCTTCAATTCGATTTTATTTTTAATTTCTTCTTGTTAAAATTCAACTTATCAAAACTTGTTTTTGCAATGTTAGGTATGGTCGTTTTAGGTGTGGCTGGGATTTTTTATTTAAGAAAAAGCCGTTCGGGGCTGGCTATAAAAATTAGAACCTTTATTTTGGGTTTAATAGAAGGCGTTTTAAGTATTTTTAAAATGAAAAAAAAGTGGCAATTTATTGCACATACACTATTTATCTGGGCTATGTACATTTTAATGTTTTATGTTACCACTTTCGCTATAAAAGGTTTACAACCAATTTCTATGGGCGCTATTCTAATCGGGTTTATTTCTGCAAGTTTTAGTATTGCGGCTACAAATGGAGGAATTGGTTCTTATCCGGTTGCTGTTTATGCGGCATTTTCTTTATTCGGAATTGCTCAAGGACCAAGTATAGCTTTCGGTTGGATAATGTGGTCGTCTCAAACATTATTAATTATACTTTGTGGTGGCCTCTCTCTTTTGTTTCTTCCTGTTTTTAATAGAAAAAACAACCTAAAAAAGGGAAATTAGCAATTCTTTTATTAACGAATAAATTTCCTTTAACAAAAAAAGTATTTTTCATACCTTGCATTAGACTAACCATGTTCAAAAATGAAAAAAATACTTTACCTACTTATATTCATATTCTCTTGTCAAATAGCTTCGGCTCAGGCTATTTACGAAACTATAAAATCGGAGAAACTTGAGGCTACCAGACAACTAAAGATCCAATTACCTAGAAATTACAGCGAAAATATTGAGAAAAAATACCCGATAGTTATTGTTTTAGACGGTGACTATCTGTTTGAAGTGGTTGCAGGAAACATAGATTATTATTCGTATTGGGAAGATGTTCCTGAAGTTATTGTTGTTGGTATTAACGAAATTGGAGACAGATACTACGATACCATGTTTTCAGAACAGAATTCCTTACCCATAGATGCTAGTGCAAAATTTTTCGAATTTATTGGAATGGAATTGATCCCATTCATTGAGGAAAAATACAGAACAGAAGATTTTAAATTGGCTGTTGGTCATGGAGAAACAGCAAACTTTATAAACTATTACTTATTAAAAGATAAGCCATTGTTTCAGGCATATATGGTGATAAGTCCAGATTTGGCACCAAATATGACAAAATATATTCCAGATCGTTTAGGTAAAATTGATACAAAAACGTTCTATTATTTAGCAACAAGTACAGACGACCTTAAATCTGTAAAAACAGGAACTGAATTGTTAGACTTAAAATTGAATACTATAGATAACGATTATTTGCATTACGATTTTGATATGTTCGAAGGTTTAACGCATTATTCTGTGGTTGCTCAAGCAGTTCCTAGAGCTTTGGAGCGTATTTTTTATGTGTTTCAGCCTATTACTTCTAGAGAATTTGAAAAGGAAATTATGGCTTCTGACGAGCCTCCAATCGACTATTTAATAAATAAATATGCATCGATTGAAGAATTGTATGGAGTGAAAAAAACCATATTGGTAAACGATTACAAAGCTATTGCTGCTGCAATAGAAAAAAAATCAGCATTTAAAGAATATGAAGAATTAGGTAAAATGGCTCGTAAGTCATATCCTGAATCTATGTTAGGCCAATATTACTTAGCACGTTATTACGAAGAAACAAATCAGCCTAAAAAAGCTATGAAAATGTATCAGTCATCTTATATCTTTGATGAGATTGCAGGTTTAACAAAAGATAATATGATTGAGCGTGCAAACCAACTTAAAGCAGATTTCGGATATTAATGGCGAAAGTAAAAACTACATTTTTCTGTCAGAGTTGCGGAGCACAATATGCGAAATGGCAAGGCCAATGTAATTCATGTAAAGCGTGGAATACTATAGTTGAAGAAGTGATTCAAACTCCAGAAAAGAGCGATTGGAAAACACCTACTTCAAATGCTACAAAACAAGCCTCGAAACCGCTTTTAATTAATGAAATTGATGCGTCTAAAGAAGCGCGATTAGACACCTTCGATCAAGAATTTAATCGTGTTTTAGGTGGCGGAATTGTGCCGGGTTCGTTAACGCTTTTAGGAGGTGAGCCTGGAATTGGTAAAAGTACATTATTACTTCAGATCGCATTAAAATTACCGTATAAAACACTTTATGTTTCAGGAGAAGAAAGCCAGAAGCAAATAAAAATGCGTGCAGAGCGCATCAATCCCAACAACAGTAATTGCTACATTTTAACCGAAACAAAAACGCAAAATATCTTCAAACAAATTGAAGCTTTGCAGCCCGATATTGTTATTGTAGATTCTATTCAAACTCTACATAGCGATTATATCGAATCGTCTTCGGGAAGTATTTCACAAGTAAAAGAATGTACGTCAGAACTTATAAAATTCGCTAAAGAAACATCAACACCTGTTATTTTAATTGGTCATATTACAAAAGACGGACATATTGCTGGTCCAAAAATATTAGAGCATATGGTAGATACGGTACTTCAGTTTGAAGGCGATCGTAATCATGTGTTTCGGATTTTAAGAGCAAACAAAAATAGATTTGGTTCGACTAACGAGCTCGGAATTTACGAAATGCAAGGTTCTGGTTTGCGAGAAGTCTCTAATCCTTCAGAAATTTTAATTTCCAAAAAAGACGAAGAATTAAGCGGTAATGCTGTCGCTGCTACTTTAGAAGGAATGCGTCCGTTAATGATCGAAGTTCAGGCTTTGGTAAGTACGGCAGTTTACGGAACACCGCAACGTTCGGCAACAGGATTTAATGCCAAGCGCTTAAACATGTTGTTGGCTGTTTTAGAAAAACGTGCCGGTTTTAGGTTAGGAGCAAAAGATGTCTTTTTAAATATTACTGGAGGAATAACAGTCGATGATCCCGCAATAGATTTAGCGGTTGTGGCTGCCATTTTATCTTCAAATGAAGATCAAGCGCTTGCTAAGGATTACTGTTTCGCTGCCGAAGTTGGTTTGTCTGGTGAAATCCGTCCGGTACAACGCGTGGAGCAGCGCATTCTAGAAGCAGAAAAGTTAGGGTTTTCAACGATATTTGTATCTAAGTATAATAAAATATCATTAAAACCAAAAGCTATAAAAATTCAATTAATTTCTAAGATTGAGGATTTAGTAGACTTAATTGTGTGATTTTAGTAGATATTTCAATTTTAGAGTAACATTTTAAGGCAAATATAGACTAAGCCTTATAATGTTCTCTTTTTTGAACAAAATTCAAAAATTCAATTCAAACTTAAATTTATGAAAACAAACATTTTAAAATCAGCTGTACTTAGTGCAATTGCTTTTGGAAGCTTAACCGCTTGTAAAGACGATGCCAAAAAGGAAACAGCAGAAGTTGTTGTAGAAGAAGTTGTGCCTGGAATCAATTTAGATTATATGGACAATTCGGTGAAGCCAAACGACGATTTCTTTAAGTACGTTAACGGAAATTGGTTGAAAAACAATACAATTCCAGACGATAGATCAAGATGGGGAAGTTTTGACGAATTAAGACAAAAAACAGACGAAGATGTTTTAGGGATTCTAAAATCAGCAATGTCTGAAGATAAGGATTTAGAAAAAATAGTTGTGCTTCCAGGTTCAGATCAAGAAAAAGCAGTTTTTCTTTATGAAACTATTATGGATACAGTCGCTAGAAATAAAGCTGGTATTGAGCCCTTAAAACCAACTTTAGCGAAAATTGATGCTATTAATAATATTGATGATTTAGAAGCCTATTTAATAGAAATGGAACCTAAGGGAGGTGCTGGTTTTTTTAGCTTTGGAGTAACTGCAGATGCTAAAGACAGTAATAAAAACGTTGCCTATTTAGGTACTGGTGGTTTAGGTCTTCCTGATAGAGATTACTATGTTAAAGACGATACAGATTCTAAAGAAACGAGAGCAGAATATGTTGCACATATTACTAGAATGCTTCAGTTTTTAGGAGATACAGAAGAAGTTGCCAATGCGCAAGCAAAACAAGTTTTAGCTTTTGAAACGAGTTTAGCTGAACCTAAAATGGATAAAGTAGAATTAAGAGACGATAGAAAAACGTATAATCCTACTTCGGTTTCAGATTTACAAAAAATGGCTCCGGCTATAGATTGGAATGAATTTTTTCAAGGTATTGGAGCTAAAAATTTAGACACTATAATTGTTAGTCAGCCACAATATTTAAAAGCATTACAATCTATTTTAGTAAAAAACAATGTTAGCGATTGGAAAGCATATTTACGTTGGTCTGCACTTAACAGTGCCGCTGGTATGTTGAGTGATGAATTAGATTATGCAAACTGGGAGTTTTACAATAAAACGCTTCGTGGAGATATAAAACAACGACCGAGAGATGAACGTGCTTTACAAACTATTAATTGGACTGTTGGTGAGGCTTTAGGAAAATTATATGTAGACAAAAAATTCCCGCCAGAAGCAAAAGCTAAGGCTGAAGAAATGATTAAAAATGTGATTCTTGCTTTTGAAAACAGAATCGCAGTATTACCTTGGATGAGTGAAGATACGCGCCAAAAAGCGATAGAAAAACTAAGAGCAACTCAGATAAAAATTGCATATCCAGACACCTGGAAAGATTATTCTGCATTGGAAATTATGAGTATTGGCGATGGTGGAACTTATCTTCAAAACATTCAAAATGCAAGAGCTTGGAATTTTCAAGAAGATATAGATAAATTAGGCAAACCTGTAGATAAGAGCGAATGGTATATGGCACCACAAGTTGTGAATGCTTATTTCAATCCGTCTTACAACGAGATTGTGTTTCCAGCAGCTATTTTACAACCTCCGTTTTATAATTATCAAGCAGACGATGCTGTAAATTATGGTGGAATTGGAGCTGTAATTGGTCACGAGATTTCTCATAGTTTCGACGATTCTGGCGCACGTTACGACAAAGATGGAAACTTAAATAACTGGTGGACAGATCAAGATTTAGAAGAGTTTACGAAATTAGGAAAAGCATTGGCAGACCAATACAGTGGCCTAGAAGTGTTGCCAGAAACATTTATTAATGGAGAATTTACTTTAGGTGAAAACATTGGAGATTTGGGTGGTGTAAATGCTGCTTACGATGCCTTGCAATTAAGTTTTATAGAAAATGGAATGCCTGAAGATATAGATGGATTTACAGCAGATCAGCGTTTCTTTATGTCTTGGGCAACGGTTTGGAGAAGTTTATATAGAGACGATGCTTTAAAAAATCAGATTAAAACAGATCCGCATTCTCCTGGTATGAATCGTGCCGTGCAACCGCTTTTAAATGTAGATGCGTTTTATAAGGCATTTACAATTAAAGAAGGAGATAGTATGTATATCGAACCAGAAAACAGAGTGAAAATCTGGTAAGCTCATTCATTTGAGTTAATAATTTATAAACCCCCGACAATGTGTTCGGGGGTTTTCTTTTACCTTTCGTTTTAGATTAAAATTGCAAACGAATAAAATGTGATTTTTAATATATAACCATTATGAAAACAAAAGGGATTTTATTAGTCGTATTATGTGTAACTCTTTGGTCTTGCGGAACTCGGACACATCAAAGTGATGCTGAAATAGTAGAATCATTAAATAGTTACATAGTTAAAGTTAATGATAACAGTACTTTAGAGCAATCTGTAGTTGAAGGCGTTTTAACAGATATTCAAGGTGCAGAAGATATAGGAACGTATACGTATTATGATTATTCAGATACGGAAAGTAAAGCTTTGTATCGTATTAAAAATATAGAGAAAACAGGAAATACAAGAGAAGAAAATTATTATTTTAAAGATAACAAACTGGTTGCTATTACTGTAAAATCTTCAGTGACTGAGAATAAAAAAATCTACCTCAATAATGGTAAAATTATTTCATCATTAAATATAGATTCTAAAGAACAAGACCTGCTTTTAACAAAAGCCAAACGCTTTCAAAATGAATATAAAAGCAAGTAAAAAACTAAATTTTAAAGCCGATTATTTTCAATCGGTTTTTTTGAGTATTAACACCGCTGTTTTCTTAAAATTCATTAATTTCGCGTTCATATAAGAAAATAGAACGGATGAGCATGAGATTTCCTGAGTATAAAGGTCTTAACTTACCAAACGTCGCAGAAGAAATTCTTGATTTTTGGGAGTCTAATAATATATTTGAAAAGAGTATCACAACTAGAGAAGGGAAGGAACCTTATGTCTTTTTTGAAGGCCCTCCATCTGCAAATGGTTTACCTGGTGTTCACCATGTTTTAGCACGTTCTATTAAAGATATTTTTCCGCGTTACAAAACCATGAAAGGGTTTCAAGTAAAGCGTAAAGCTGGTTGGGATACGCACGGTTTACCAATTGAACTTGGTGTAGAAAAGGAATTAGGTATTACCAAAGAAGATATTGGTAAAACTATTTCTGTTGAAGATTATAATGCGGCCTGCCGTACTGCCGTAATGCGATACACAGGAATTTGGAACGACCTAACTCGTAAAATGGGATATTGGGTAAATATGGACGATCCGTATATTACTTACGAACCAAAATACATGGAAAGTGTGTGGTGGTTGTTAAAGCAGATTTACGACAAAAAGTTAATCTACAAAGGATACACTATTCAGCCATATTCTCCAAAAGCTGGAACGGGTTTAAGTTCTCACGAATTAAATCAACCAGGAACGTATCAAGATGTTACCGATACAACGATTGTTGCTCAGTTTAAAGCAAATGCAGATTCGTTACCGGACTTTTTACAAGATGAAGGCGATATCTTTTTCTTAGCTTGGACAACAACGCCTTGGACATTACCAAGTAACACAGCCTTGACTGTTGGGAATAAAATTGACTACGTTTTAGTCGAAACCTATAACCAATACACATTCGAACCTATGAATGTGGTGCTTGCAAAACCATTATTAGCAAAACAATTTGCTGGTAAATGTTTTGAAGTAGATAATAAACCTGCATTATTAGATTATAAGCATGGTGATAAGAAAATTCCGTTTTACGTTGTAAAAGAATTCAAAGGAAAAGATTTAGTTGGAATTACGTACGAGCAATTAATGCCTTACGCACTTCCAAACGATAATCCAGAAAATGCCTTTAGAATTATTGCTGGTGATTTTGTAACCACAGAAGATGGAACAGGTATTGTACATACAGCGCCTACTTTTGGGGCAGACGATGCCTTGGTTGCAAAGCAAGCCGTACCAGAAATTCCACCACTATTGGTAAAAGACGAAAATGGAAACTTAGTGCCGTTAGTAAATTTACAGGGAAAATTCAGACCAGAAATGGGAGAATATGCTGGTAAATATGTGAAAAACGAATATTATAACGATGGTGAAGCTCCAGAACGTTCTGTAGATGTTGAAATAGCCATTCGTTTAAAAGAAGAAAATAAAGCCTTTAAGGTTGAAAAATATAAGCACAGTTATCCAAATTGTTGGAGAACAGACAAACCTATTTTATATTACCCATTAGATTCTTGGTTCATAAAAGTAACCGACGTTAAAGGACGTATGGTTGAGCTAAATGATACCATAAACTGGAAACCAAAATCTACAGGAACAGGACGTTTCGGAAATTGGTTGGCAAATGCTAACGACTGGAACTTATCACGTTCTCGCTATTGGGGAATTCCGTTACCAATTTGGAGAACCGAAGATGGTACAGAAGAAATATGTTTAGGATCTGTTGCCGAATTAAAAGCTGAAATGGCTAAAGCTGTTGAAGCGGGCGTTTTAGAAAAAGATATTTTCGAAAGTTTTGAAGTCGGAAATAACTCTGAAGAAAACTATGCACAAATCGATTTACATAAAAATATTGTAGACCAAATTACTTTAGTTTCTGCTTCGGGGCAACCTATGAAACGCGAAAGTGACTTGATCGATGTATGGTTCGATTCTGGTTCCATGCCGTATGCACAATGGCATTACCCATTTGAAAATAAAGAAAAAATTGATGGAAACGAATCCTATCCTGCAGATTTTATTGCAGAAGGTGTAGACCAAACTCGTGGATGGTTTTATACGCTTCACGCCATTGCGACTATGGTATTCGATTCTGTAGCCTATAAAAACGTAGTGTCTAACGGATTAGTGTTAGATAAAAACGGACAAAAAATGTCGAAGCGTTTAGGAAATGCTGTAGATCCCTTTGAAACACTTACAGCTTACGGTCCAGATGCCACACGTTGGTATATGATTGCAAATGCAAATCCGTGGGACAATTTAAAATTCGATAGTGAAGGTATAGAAGAGGTGAAACGTAAATTCTTCGGGACACTTTATAATACATATTCATTCTTCAGCTTATATACTAATTTAGATAAATTTAGCTATAGTGAAGCAGATATTCCTCTAGCCGAACGTCCGGAATTAGACCGTTGGATTTTGTCAGAATTACATTCACTTATTCAACGTGTAGACGAATATTATGCAGAATACGAGCCTACAAAAGCGGCACGTGCGATTTCTGAGTTTACACAAGATTATTTAAGTAACTGGTATGTGCGTTTAAGTAGAAGACGTTTTTGGAAAGGCGACTACCAACAAGATAAGATATCGGCTTACCAAACACTATATACGTGTATGTTAACCATTGCAAAATTAGGGGCTCCAATTGCACCATTTTTCATGGATAAACTTTACCGAGACTTAACACAAGTGACTCAAAAGGAAACATTCGAAAGTGTACATTTGGCTGAGTTTCCTGTATTTGACGAAGCGTTTATAGACAAGTCTCTAGAACGTAAAATGGGACGCGCACAAATCATTTCATCATTGGTGTTATCCTTACGTGCTAAAGAAAAAATTAAAGTACGTCAGCCATTACAAAAAATCATGATTCCTGTAGACACTAAGGAGCAAAAGGAAGAGATTTTAGCGGTTGCCGATTTAATTAAGCATGAAGTGAATATAAAAGATATTGAGCTTATAGAAGATGCTTCAGATATATTAGTAAAACAAATAAAGCCAGATTTTAAAGTTTTAGGGCCTCGTTTTGGTAAGGATATGAAGTTGATAGCTAGTGAAATAGCGAAGTTCAGTTCAGATGATATTAAAAAAATAGAGCAAAGCGGTAGCCTAAATATTGAAGTTAATGGAAAAAGTATTACTTTAGGTCGCGAAGATGTTGAAATTATATCGCAAGATATTGAAGGTTGGTTAGTTGCCAACGAAGGAAATTTAACTGTTGCTCTTGATATTACAATTTCTGAAGAGTTAAGGAAAGAAGGAATTGCAAGAGAATTAATAAATAGAATACAAAATTTACGTAAAGATTCAGGTTTTGAAGTTACCGACCGTATTACTGTTAAACTTCAGAAGCATGAAGATATTGTAAATGCTGTAAATGTGAATTTAGAATATATAAAGGCAGAAACCTTAACCGCCAAATTAGAAATTATTGACCAAGTAAACGATGGGATAGATATTGCGTTTGATGATATAGAAACAAAATTGTTTATAGAAAAACACTAACATTATGAGCGTAGATGTAAACGTAAGATTTTCCGATAAGGATTTGGCCGAATTTAAGTTATTAATTCAGGACAAAATTGTAAAAGCTAAGCGCGACTTAGATTTAATTAAAAGTGCTTACATGAATGATTTAAATAATGGAACAGACGATACGTCTCCTACATTTAAAGCATTCGAAGAAGGTAGTGAAACGATGAGTAAAGAAGCGAATTCGCAATTAGCAATTCGTCAAGAAAAGTTTATCCGCGACCTTAAAAATGCACTTATAAGAATTGAAAATAAAACCTACGGTGTTTGCCGTGTTACAGGTAAATTAATTAATAAAGACCGTTTAAGATTAGTACCTCATGCTACACTTAGTATTGAAGCTAAAAACATGCAATAAAAGTACTTTTTAAACTTATAAAATTAAACGCCTTGCATATTTATGTAAAGGCGTTTTCTGCTTTATTATGAAATCTATATTGTTAGTTATAATCGGTTTATGTTGTTCGTTATTGAGCGCTCAAAAACGAGTTGATAAAAGTATTGATGCACAAGATATTACTACTCTTCAAATTAATGGAAAGAATTGCTTTAAAATACATGTGATTTCTACCCACACAAATCAAATAGTAATTCAGACTAGAATTGATGGTGAGCATAGCGAAGAGATGATAGTAATTACTAGAAAAAGTAACGATTCACTCTATGTGTCTACCCAATTTCAGCCATTGTTTGAAGCCGATAATGATAAATTAAGTGCTCATAAACTTATGTCTATCGAGTTAGAAATCCAAATTCCGAAACACTTTAATCTCAATATTAAAAGTGATATTTCAAGCGTAGTTACGCAAGGTGTTTTTAACACGGCTTTTATCGAGCTAAATCAAGGAAATTGTAGATTAGAATCGTTTGTAGGTTCGGCGACGATTAACACTATTCAAGGCTCTATTTATGTCGAAACCAATTTTGCAAATGTAAAAGCATCTTCAAGACATGGCGTTGTAACTATTCAGCGATTAATTTCTGGGGAGAATCAATTGGATTTAAAGTCCATTCATGGAGATATAAGTGTGTTTAAAATAGAATAATATTCCTATTTTTGCTGAAAACCCAAAACATGTCATTAAAAAAAGCAAGTCTGCTTATTGTCATAATATTACTCATCGACCAAATTAGTAAAATCTATATTAAAACACATTTTGTTTTAGGGGAAGATGTTACTGTTTTTAACTGGTTTAGAGTTTATTTTATTGAAAATGAAGGTATGGCTTGGGGAACTAAAATAAGTGATTTTACGTCTTCAATATCAGACAGAACCGCAAAAACATCGCTTACTGTTTTTAGAATTTTTGCTATTTTCGGAATCGGATATTGGTTGTATTCAACTGTGAAAACAAAAGGCCATTATTTACTTACTTTGGCGATTGCTTTAATTTTTGCAGGTGCTTTAGGGAATATCGTAGATTCTGTTTTTTACGGTGTTATTTTTAACGATAGTCACGGACAAATAGCTTCGTTCTTACCTGTAAATGGAGGTTACGATACTTTGCTTCATGGAAAAGTGGTAGATATGTTATACTTCCCGATTTGGAAAGGATATTTACCAGAATGGTTACCGCTTTGGGGTGGTAAATATTTTACTTTTTTTGAGCCTGTTTTTAATGTTGCCGATGTCGCTATAAGCACAGGATTCGTCATGCTACTTTTATTCAATAAAAAAGCATTTCCGAAAGATTAACTCCAAAATTATAATAAGTTCGCTCAACATTTTTTCTCAGCTAAATAATTAAATTTTCATTTTAAACAACTGAAGATTTTTTGTTTAAGTTTATAAATAAAGTTTGAAAGCTATGAAACAATTATCAGTGTTTGCTTTATTCGCCGGTGTTATTTTAACGACTTCTTGCCAAAATAAAGGTAAGAAAGCTGTAGAGGTAGACGACGAGTTACCTGCAACAAATCCATTTTCTAAAGCTAGTGATTTGCCTTTTCAGGCCCCCAATTTCGATGCTATTAAGAACTCCGATTTTCAGCCCGCTATTAAAGCCGGAATGAAACAACAATTAGAAGAGATTGAAGTCATAGTTACAACTTCTGATACTCCAACTTTCGATAATACGTTCGTGCCTTTAGAAAAAAGCGGACAATTATTAAAACGTGTCGATGGTGTTTTCGAATTATTATCAGGAGCTAATACCAATCCGGAATTGCAAGCTATTCAAGAAGAGTTAGCTCCGAAATATGCAGCACATAATGATGCTATTTATTTAAATTCAGAATTATTTAAACGAGTAGAAACACTTTATAATACAAGAGAGTCTCTGGATTTAGATTCAGAATCTAATCATTTGGTAGAATATTATTATCAGCAATTTGTGTTGGCAGGAGCGAATTTAGATGATGTAGATAAATCTAAACTAAAAGCATTAAATGGTGAAGTCGCTTCTTTAAGCGCCAAGTTTACGAATCAATTATTGGCTGCAGCAAAAGCAGGAGCTTTGGTTGTCGCAGAGAAAAATGTTTTAGATGGTTTGTCTGAAACTGAAATTGATGCTGCTGCAAATGAAGCGAATACCGAATGGACAATTCCGTTACAAAATACAACGCAGCAACCAGATTTACAAAGCTTGACGAATCGTGAAACGCGTGAAAAATTATTTAATAACTCATGGTTACGTAACGAAAAGGGTGACGATAACGATACGCGTAAAACAATAGAACGTATTGCAATAATTCGTGCAGAACAAGCCTCTATTTTAGGGTTTAAAAATTATGCAGAGTGGAAGCTTCAAGACCAAATGGCTAAAACTCCTGAGGCTGTGCAAGAGTTTCTAGACCAATTAGTTCCTGCAGCAATTGCTAAGGCTAAAGTTGAAGCTGCAGATATTCAGTCGTTAATCGATAGTCAAAAAGGCGAATTCGAATTAGAAGCTTGGGATTGGAATATGTATGCGGAACAAGTTAGAAAAGTACGTTACGATTTAGACGATAGTCAGATAAAGCCGTATTTCGAATTATATAATGTATTAGAAAATGGTGTATTTTTTACTGCCAATCAATTATATGGTTTAACGTTTAAGGAGCGTAAAGATTTACCAGTGTATCAAGAGGATGTGTGTGTTTACGATGTAATAGACAAGGACGGAAGTCAGATAGGATTATTTTATGGTGATTTTTTTAAACGCGATAATAAGTCTGGAGGCGCTTGGATGAGTAATATTGTTGGACAATCTAAACTTTTAGGTACACAACCCGTTATTTATAATGTGTGTAACTATACAAAACCCGCTGCTGGACAACCTGCTTTAATTAGTTTTGATGACGTTATTACACTGTTTCATGAATTTGGGCATGCCTTACATGGCTTCTTCGGAGATCAACAATATTTAAGTCTATCAGGAACAAATACTCCTAGAGACTTTGTTGAATTTCCATCTCAGTTTAACGAACATTGGGCTTTATATCCTACTGTGTTAAATAACTATGCAAAGCATTATAAAACAGGAGAGCCAATGCCTCAAACTTTAATCGATAAAATTAAAAAGGCATCAACTTTTAATCAAGGTTATGCCTTAACTGAAGTGTTATCGGCTGCTAGTTTAGATATGCAATGGCATACAATTACTAAAGATGATTCAATTGAAGATGCGAATACATTTGAAAAAGAAGCGCTAAAACGGACCCATTTAGATTTAAGTGAAGTACCTCCGCGTTACCGTTCAAGTTATTTCTTGCACATTTGGAGTAATGGTTATGCTGCAGGGTATTATGCCTATTTATGGACAGAAATGTTAGATAATGATGCCTATGCTTGGTTTGAAAATACCGGTGGTTTAACACTCGAAAATGGTCAGCGTTTCCGAGATATGATATTATCTAGAGGTAATACAGAAGAATTTGGGAAATTGTATCGTGATTTTAGAGGTCAGGAGCCAAGTATTAAACCCTTATTAGAAAATAGAGGATTAATTTAATAAGATGTTTTTTAATTTTGAAATAATTAGAAAAGCTTGCAATATTTAAGTTGTGAGCTTTAGTGTTTTAAAAGGTATAGATTCGGTTTGGAGTAACGCAATAATCTAAAGGAATATCACTGTCGTAAACATCAGAAATTTCATCTTCAGCTTCAAAAAAAGAGACTCCAATTTTTATTGTATTAGGATTGCAAGCGTTTAAAAATCGATCGTAAAACCCTTTGCCATAGCCAATTCTATTTCCTGTTTTATCGAATGCTAAAAGCGGAATAAATACAACCTCAATACTTGAATTTGGTATCGGAATACCATCTATTGGTTCCGGAATATTGTGAGTGTTTTTCTTTATAGTTGTGGCATCTGTAAGTAAAACATGGTGCATTAATCCTGTCTTGAAATCACTTTTAGAAATCACTATATTTTTATCTTTACCAGAGAGAATATTCAGAATAAATTCAGTGTTTACTTCTTTTTGTTCTTCGATAGTTAAAAAAATATGGTAGAACGATTTGTCCCAAATAGGAAGGTTTAAAAGCTGATTTGAAATAGCGATACTTAAATCGTCGCAAGTTTCTAGAGATAAAGCTTTTCGTTTTGTTTTATATGCTTTTCGTAATTCAGATTTAGTCATGAATTAACGTTTCAGTTTTCTAGTAATATGAAATAAAGCATCACCTTGATACACAATAGGAGATTCGTTTACATTGATAATATAACCGCTAGTTTCTGCCTTTACATAATCGTTGAATTTTCCATACGGATCGGTTATATTTCCTATAATATCACCTCTTACTACTTTGGTTGACATTAGGTCTAAAGCGGGTCTAAACATTCCGGAATAGTTAGCACGTTGCCATCTGCTTTCTAAAATAAAAACACATGGTTTTTTAGGAGGAGTTGCTTTAAATTTAGCATTAAGCATGTCTAAATGAGCTAATACGCGTTTGGCACCGTTTACACCAGTGTTAGTAACGTTTAGGTCTAGATGAATAGATTTTCCGCCTTCAAAAAGTAACATGGGAATCCCTAGTTTAGAGCACGTATAACGAAAGGATTTATTAAGGTTTTTTGCGTACATCACGAAAGGCGCTCCAAATGCTTTTGCTAATTCGTCCAATTCTACATCGTCCTTCATAATTCGGATTTGTGGGGCATTAAAACGGCCTGCACCACCCGTATGAAAATCGACTACATAGTCTACTGAAGGAATAACCTCGTGAATTAATTTATAAGCCACTTGACTAGCAAGCGAACCATTTTCATTTCCAGGGAATACACGGTTTAAATCGCGACCATCTGGAAATTCTCGTTTTAAGTTTATAAACCCAAAAATGTTAATTACAGGTATACAAATAATGCTACCGCGTTTAGGCTTGTTTATGCCTTTGGCTATAAGTTGTCGCACTATTTCTACACCATTTACTTCGTCCCCATGGATTCCCGCAGTAAATAAAACGGTAGGGCCAGGACGTCTTGAACGTTCAATGAAAATAGGGACATCGACACTGGAAGATGTGTGCAAATTAGCCACGTCGAAGCTAATTTCCGCACTTTCTCCTGGAAGAATTTTTTGTCCTAAAACGTGTAAAACATCCTTGTTAAATATCATTTATCGTTTTGAGTTTCGTTCAATAAATGTAATAATATTTTTTGCAATATTTTTACCTGTAGCCCCTTCAATACCTTCTAATCCTGGCGTCGAATTTACTTCTAAAAGTAATGGGCCACGAGCAGATTGCAACATGTCTACACCACAAACTGGAAGTTTTAAAGCAGCAGCAGCGTTAATCGCTAATTTTAATTCGGCTGCATCTAATTTTATAATATTTGCAGATCCTCCACGGTGTAAGTTAGATCGGAATTCACCTTCTTTTCCTTGACGTTTCATAGCTCCAACCACTTGTCCGTCTACAATTAAGGCTCTTAAATCGGCACCATTGGCTTCCTTAATAAATTCCTGAACTATAACTCTTGCTTGTAAACCATTAAAAGCTTCAAGCACAGATTCTGCAGCATTTTTAGTTTCTGCTAAAACGACACCTAATCCTTGTGTTCCTTCTAATAACTTTATGATTACTGGAGTTCCGCCAACGTGAGCGATAACCTCTTCAACATCTCTAGAATAGTTAGTAAAAACGGTTTTAGGCATTCCAATTCCTGCTTTGCTTAAGTGTTGTAAAGATCTTAATTTGTCTCTAGAACGCTGTATCGCATCAGAAGTAACGATGGTAAACACATTCATCATTTCAAACTGACGAACCACTGCGCAACCATAAAAAGTAACAGAAGCTCCAATTCTAGGAATTATGGCATCAACATAATCTAAATAACGATTTTTATAGTAAATGCTTGGTTTCTCCTTTTCAATAATAATGTCGCATTTTAGCGGATCGACAACTTCCACTTTGTGACCTCGTTTTTCGCCTTCAACAATTAAGCGTTCTGTGGAGTAAAGTTCTGCGTTTCTTGATAAAATTACAATATTCATTAGCCTTTTAAATTAAGAGATAGGTTTTGTAGATCGACATCAACTAAAAATTTTCGTTTTAAAAATTGTCTTCCAATTAGCACAGGAAATCGCATATCGTCTCGCGTGCTTAAAGTTAAGTTGATCTTGTACGTTTTACCAAAAATTATCACTTCGGATTTTATTTTATATCTATTTTCTTTTATTCCGTTGCTACTTTTTACGTTAGTAAAAGTGTATTCTGTAAAAATGACTTCTTTACTGCTAAAATTAGGGTGACCTTTACTGTAAAAGGTGCAACGTAAGATGTTGTTTTCTTCTTTGATTTCGGAACAATGAATTGCAGAAGTATATGCTCCTGTATCTATTTTCACGTCTATATTAAACAAATCTAATTTCGGGAAATCAAATTTATCTACTCGACCTATTGTACGTTTATCCATGTTGGTGTTAAAAAGGCGAAAGATATTTAAAGTAGAATTAAAAGTACAATATAATTTACTAAATTTTATACAATGAAATTGGTTTTAATATTGTTGTAGTATCTTTGTTCTATGGACGAAACCGCGTTACAACTTCAGTTAAAAACCTTGCCTTCTTCACCTGGTGTGTATCAGTATTATGATGTAAACGGCACTATAATCTATGTTGGAAAAGCTAAGAATTTAAAGAAACGTGTGACGTCTTATTTTACAAAAACTCACGATAATGGAAAAACTAGAGTCCTTGTAAAAAAGATTGTCGATATAAAACATATTGTAGTCGAAACAGAAACCGATGCCTTATTATTAGAAAATAATTTAATAAAAAAACATCAGCCACGTTACAATGTATTGTTGAAAGACGATAAAACATACCCGTGGATTTGTATTAAAAAAGAACGATTTCCCCGCGTGTTCTCTACCCGGAGAGTGATAAAAGACGGTTCGGAATATTTTGGACCGTATACAAATTTTAAAACCATTCATACCCTTTTAGATTTAATAAAAGGCGTGTATTCTTTAAGAACTTGTAATTACGATTTGTCTGAATCTAAAATACAATCTGGAAAATATAAAGTCTGTTTAGAATTTCATTTAGGGAATTGTAAAGGCCCTTGTGAAGATTATGAAACGATAGAAGAATACGATAAAAACATAATTGCAATTCGAGAGATTTTAAAAGGAAATTTTAAAGATTCCTTATCTCAGTTTAAAAATCAGATGAAGCAATTAGCAGCAGATTTAAATTTTGAAGAAGCACAAAAAGTAAAAGAAAAAATTCAAGTTTTAGAAAATTATCAAGCAAAATCTACGATTGTTAATCCTAAAATAAGCAATGTAGACGTGTTTTCTATTATGAGCGACGAGAGTTTTGGGTATGTAAATTTCCTTCAACTATCGTATGGTTCAATAATTCGGTCGCATACCTTAGAAATTAAGAAAAAACTTGACGAAACCGACAAACAATTATTGGAATTAGCAATAACTGAAATTCGTCAGCGTTTTCATTCTAATTCAAAAGAAATATATGTACCTTTTAAAGTAAGTTTGGGTGAAGATATACGTGTTACAATACCGCAGTTGGGAGATAAAAAACGCATTTTAGATTTGTCTTTAAGGAATGCTAAATATTACCGTATGGAGCGTTTTAAACAAATTAAAATTACCGATCCCGATAGGCATGTAAATCGTATAATGGCGCAAATGAAAACCGATTTGCGTTTACATGAAGAGCCACGGCAAATAGAATGTTTCGATAACTCGAATATTCAAGGAACACATCCGGTAGCGGCATGTGTGGTTTTTAAAGACGGGAAGCCAAGTAAAAAAGATTATAGGCATTTTAATATAAAAACGGTTGAAGGTCCAGACGATTTTGCGTCTATGGAAGAAGTGGTTTTTAGGCGTTACAAACGTTTAGTCGAAGAACATGAGCCATTGCCACAACTTATAATTATTGATGGAGGTAAAGGACAATTATCTTCAGCATTAAAAGCTTTAGACGATTTAGGCTTACGCGGAAAAATAGCAATTATAGGAATAGCGAAACGTTTGGAAGAATTATTTTATCCAGACGACCCAATTCCGTTGTATTTAGATAAGAAGAGTGAGACGCTGAAAATTATTCAGCAGTTACGTAACGAGGCACATAGATTTGGTATAGAGCACCATAGAAACAGGCGTAGTAAAAGTGCTTTAAATACAGAGTTAGAAACCATTCCTGGAATTGGAGAAAAAACAATTGTAGAACTATTAAGTCACTTTAAATCTGTAAAACGAATTTCTAATGCAGCTTTAAAAGATTTAGAGACTGTAGTAGGGGTTTCGAGAGCAAATAAAATTTTTAATCATTATAATAAAAACTAAATACATGCGCGTAATTTTACTTTTTTTTGCTTTTTTTATTGGAGTTTTTGCGCATGCTCAAGAACAAAAAATTAGCGATACTAAAGACTTAAAAGTTGGATTGGTTTTAAGTGGAGGTGGAGCTAAAGGTTTGGCGCATATTGGTGTGCTTAAAGTTATAGATAGTTTAGGTGTTCGAATAGATTATGTTGCAGGAACAAGCATGGGTGCTATTGTTGGGGCGCTTTATGCCTCTGGATATACAGGAGTAGAAATAGATTCTATTTTTAAAACCATCAATTTCGATAGTATTATTACAGATAATCTTCCGCGTGAAGCAAAGACGTTTTACGAACGTGAAAATTCCGAGCGTTATGCGTTAATATTGCCTTTTGATAATTTTAAAATGCGTTTGCCTACAGCCTTTTCCAGAGGTCAGAATACGTTTAATTTGTTGTCTGAACTGACCTTGCATGTTAATGGTATTACAGATTTTAGTAAGTTGCCTATTCCCTTTTTCTGTATGGCGACAAATATTGAAACAGGTGAAGCTGTTCAGTTAGAAAACGGAAATTTAGCCCAGGCGGTTATGGCAAGTGGTGCTTTGCCAACATTGTTTCAGCCTGTTTATATTGGCGACGATGTGTATATAGATGGTGGTGTGGTTAATAATTATCCTTCAGCAGAAATGAAAGCCAAAGGTATCGATATAATTATTGGTGTCGATGTGCAAGATGCATTGTCTAAAAGGAAAGATTTAAAATCGGCTACAGAGATTCTATATCAAATTCAGAATTATAAAACACTCAGCGACATGGCTGAAAAAATTAAAGAAAGCGATATTTATATCGCACCTAATATTGAGGATTTCAATGTTATTTCTTTCGATGAAGGTGAACAAATAATTAAAAATGGTGTTTTAGCAGCGAATAGAAATATAGAACAATTAGAAGATGTTGTAAGTAAACAGCATATTAAACGTAAAGTCGTAAATCCAATTAAGCATATGGATTCCATTTCAATAAATGGCATTCAGATTCATGGAAACGATAAGTATTCTCGAGCCTATATCTTAGGGAAATTAAAACTAAAAAGCGATACCCGAGTTAGTTATGGCGATTTTTCTAGTGGTGTAAATAACCTTATTGCAACAAACAATTTTCAAAGTTTTACCTACGATTTGTTACCATCTAAAACTAAGCCAGGTTACGATTTAATAACAGATGTTAAGGAAAGTCCTAAAAAAACTGAGCTTAAATTCGCATTGCATTACGACGGATTGTATAAAAGTGCAGCACTAATTAATGTAACAAGTAAACGGCTTTTAACGAATAATGATGTTGCTTCTTTCGACCTTATTTTAGGTGATAATGTACGTTACAATTTTGAATATTATATAGATAAAGGGTTTTATTGGAGCATAGGTGTGCGTTCGCGATTTAATCAATTTAATAGAAATGTGGCTGCATCTTTACTTCTTGGAGATGACTATGTTGGAGTTAATAAAATTGATGCGGAATTAAAAGATTTTACCAATCAGTTTTATATTCAAACGCAGTTTTTAAGTGATATGGTATTAACATTTGGTGCAGAACAGAAATTCTTAAAAATTTCATCCGAAACCATAAGCGAAACACCAGAAGCTTCTGATAAGATTTTCGAAGACACTAATTACTTTAGTACTTTCGCGAAATTAAATTACGATTCTTATGATAATAAGTATTTTCCAAAGGAAGGGGTTTATTTTAATGCCGATTTTCATTTGTACTTCTATGCGATGTCAAACGATAGAGAATTTACTCAGTTTTCTATAGCAAAAGCAACATTAGGGTATGCGTTTAAGTTGAGTAATAGATTTTCGGCGGTTGTAACCAATGAAGGTGGTTTTAGAATTGGTGAAAATGATAGTCCGTTTTTAAATTTTGCATTTGGTGGTTATGGAAGAAATTTAATAAACAATATTAAATCGTTTTATGGCTACGACTGGCTATCCATTTCAGGGGATAGTTTTGTGAAATTAACTATGAAAATAGATTATGAGTTTGCGAAAAAAAATCATCTTAGTGCTATTGCAAATTTCGCAAATATTGAAAATAATGTTTTTGACTCGGGCGAATGGATTACTTCACCCGATTATTCCGGATATGCTTTAAGTTATGGATACGATTCTTTTTTAGGTCCTATTGAAGCAACGTATTCCTATTCTCCAGAAACAAAGAAAAGTATTTGGTATTTAAATATCGGATTTTGGTTTTAATAATATTTATGGATTTTATAACGCAGATAATTTATAAATCATGGTTAATATTACGATATTTGTAATATTATGACTTTATTTTGGGTAAATGTATTAAAAGAAAACCAGAATAATTTGTAGTAATTGATCCTTTAAAAGATATTGTTTAATTACTAAATTAATTATTATGCCTTTCTATCATAAACTGGGTAAAATCCCTCCAAAGCGTCATACACAATTTAGAAAACCAGATGGAAGTCTATATTCCGAACAGTTATTCGGAACCATTGGTTTCGATGGGATGTCAACAAATTCTTATCACGAACAACGTCCAACGCAAGTCAAGGAAATAAAGAAACAATACAGTGTTGCTCCTAAAATTGCGAAAGCTAATAATATACAATCGTATAGGTTAAAAGGATTTCAGGTACAGCCAGAACAGGACTATTTAGATAGTCGGAAAATTGTATTAACTAATAGTGATTGTCATATAATTCTTGCAGCTCCAAAACAATCTACTTCTGGTTATTTTTATAAAAATACAGATTCAGACGAATTGATTTTTATTCATCGTGGTACAGGGAAATTAAGAACACATCTCGGGAATCTCGATTTTAAATACGGCGATTATTTATTAATTCCTCGCGGAATTATCTATAAGATTGATTTCGATACCGAAGATAATAGATTGTTTATAGTCGAATCTCATCGTCCTATTTATACCCCAAAACGCTATCGGAATTGGTTTGGTCAATTATTAGAGCATGCGCCATATTGCGAACGTGATATTCGTAGACCAGAAGAATTAGAAACCCATAATGAAACCGGCGAGTTTTTAATTAAGGTAAAAAAGCAAGGCGATATTTTCGATATGGTTTATGCATCCCATCCGTTTGATGTAGTGGGTTACGACGGGTATAATTTTCCGTATGCATTTTCCATTCACGATTTCGAACCCATAACAGGACGTATTCATCAACCGCCACCAGTACATCAAACATTCGAAACAGATGCGTTTGTTGTGTGTAGTTTTGTGCCGCGTTTATACGATTATCATCCGCAAAGTATACCAGCACCTTACAATCATAGTAATATAGATAGTGATGAGGTGCTATATTATGTCGATGGCGATTTTATGAGCCGAAACGATATTGAAGCTGGACATATATCTTTACATCCTGCAGGTATTCCTCACGGTCCTCATCCTGGTGCGGTTGAGCGTAGTATTGGTAAAACAAAAACAGATGAATTGGCCGTTATGGTCGATACCTTTAAGCCGTTACAGCTAACAGAAGAAGCTATGAAAATTGCAGATGAGACGTATTTTAAGTCGTGGTTGTAAAAAGGCCAAATTGAAAAAAGAATAGAGAAACAAGAGAAAAGAAAAATAAAATGGAATCCAGAAAACGACATAATTATAAGAATCTTAAGATTTGGAAATTAGGTATAGAGATTGTGGATGATGTTTACATTGTTACATCTGAGTTTCCAATAGAAGAGAAGTTTGGGTAGTCGTCACAATTAAATAGATGTTCTGTTTCAATACCTAGTAATATTGCTGAAGGGTCTTCGAGAACAGATAAATCTAATTCCCATTTTATAGATATTGCTCTTGGTTCGTCTTTTGAGCTCGAAACACAATTAATTATAGCTTGTAAAAGAAGTTATATATCTGTAGATAAATTAAATCAACTTCAAGAAAAAATAGAAGAATTTCAAAAAATGACTATGAGTTTTCAGAATAAATTCTAACGTCTTTTCTCTAAAATTAGAAATTATGGGTGAACATATGGATTCAAATATTAAAAAAATTTTCAAAGACGCACAAGATTTTCTTCCGCTTTTAGGAACAGATTATGTCGAGTTTTATGTGGGAAATGCGAAACAAGCGGCTCACTTTTATAAAACTGCGTTTGGGTTTCAGTCCTATGCATATAAAGGACTAGAAACAGGAAGTAAAGATACTGTGTCTTATGTTTTAAAACAGGATAAGATAAGATTGGTATTAACCTCGCCTTTACATTCCAAACATCCTATTAACGATCATATTGTTACACATGGAGACGGTGTAAAAGTAATTGCACTTTGGGTGGAAGATGCTAAAAGTGCTTACGAAGAAACCATAAAACGTGGTGCAAAATCGTATATGGAACCCATGGTTGAAACTGACGAGTTTGGAGAAGTGGTTCGCGCAGGAGTATACACGTATGGAGAAACGGTGCATATGTTTGTAGAGCGTAAAAACTATAAAGGGCCGTTTTTGCCAGGATTTACAGTTTGGGAATCCGATTACAGTCCGGAATCTGTAGGTTTAAAATATATCGACCATATGGTTGGTAATGTAGGTTGGGGACAAATGAATACCTGGGTCAAATGGTACGAAGATGTTATGGGTTTTGTGAACTTTTTGTCATTCGACGATAAACAAATTCATACTGAATATTCAGCACTTATGAGTAAAGTAATGAGTAATGGGAATGGAAGAATTAAATTTCCAATTAACGAACCTGCAAAAGGTAAAAAACGATCTCAGATTGAAGAATATCTAGATTTTTACGAAGGTCCAGGAGTTCAGCATATTGCGGTTGCTACAGACGATATTATTTCTACAGTGTCTGCATTAAGAAATAGAGGTGTAGAGTTTTTATCCACTCCGCCAGAAGCATATTATAAAGCTGTGCCAGGGAGATTGGAAGCATACAGCCATGAGTTACGAGAAGACATCGAAACCTTAAAAAGCTTAGGTATTATGATAGATGCCGATGAAGAAGGGTATTTGCTTCAAATATTTACAAAACCTGTAGAAGATAGACCAACATTATTTTTCGAGATTATTCAGCGTATGGGAGCCAAAGGTTTCGGAGCCGGTAATTTTAAAGCACTTTTCGAATCAATCGAACGGGAACAAGCTAAAAGAGGGACGCTTTAACGTAAGTTTAATATTAAAACATGTAAAACACTATCATTAATTTTTGATGGTGTTTTTTTCTTTTAATACATTTGGAATAGTAATTGTAATTAAATGCATACAATAACAACTAAGATGTTTAGTTATTGGTTACAATTCAAGACGGTTTATGAAACAATTTTTTATCTTTTTCTTATTTATTGTAGGTTTTAGTACAACAGCTTCGGCTCAGAATGAAAGTGCTTTTCAAGAAGGTGAATGGTTTAAATTTGAAATGAGCTATAGTGGATTTCTCAAAGCAGGAGAAGCAACTTTAGAAGTTAAAAATAATCATTATAAAGGGGTTCCGATGTATCATATAGTTGGTAAAGGTTGGACAACAGGTGCTATAAAATGGTTCTTTAAAGTTGAAGATCGTTATGAAACCTATATTGATAAATCAACATATTCCCCTTATAAATTTATTAGAAAAATTGATGAAGGCGGACATACAAAAGATATCGAAATAGAGTTTGATCGCGATAATAATAAGGCATTCGTTTATAATAAAAAAAGAAATTCTAGTAAAGAATTTGAGACCAAACCTAATGTACAAGATATGGTGTCTACTTTTTATTATTTAAGAAATAAACTCGATATTAAAAGCCTTAAAATTGGGGAAGAGGTACAAATAAATATGTTCTTTGATGATGAGAATTATGCCTTCAAATTAAAATATTTAGGTGAAGAAATTATCGAAACAGATTTTGGTAATATGGCAGCTTTAAAATTTAGACCATATGTAATGGCAGGTCGAGTATTTAAGGAAGAAGAGAGTTTAACACTTTGGGTTTCTAAAGATGAAAATAAAATTCCTTTGCGCATAAAAGCCGATTTAGCCGTGGGATCATTGCGTGCGGATTTAACAGCTTTTAAAGGCTTAAAACACCCTTTTAAAATAATTGTAAAGCAATAGTGAAAATCGAATTCGAATGGTTTATTTTCAATGCGACTTCAACTGTTACTTAAGCATGTTTGTAACATTTTAAAAACATGTAGAAACAAGGTTTAAGACATGTTTTTTAATTTGTAGCCAAAAGAGATAGAAAAAGATTACAAAAAGGGTCGAAATAGGCTATTTATTAACAGTTTTGGGAAGGTGTTACCAAGATGAATTTATTAATTTAGCCGAAATCTAGAACAGGCATAATCTTTGCGCAACATTTTACAGTTGTCTATGCTTGTAAAAGAACATCACGTGTAAGTAAAGTTTAGTGTCACGATGTTAAACGGTTGTAAAACCTGAATTTTTTGATACATAACAACACAAAAATCATAACAACAAAAAAAGCAAATATTTTTTCCAGATTTATGGACCAAACAAGAATTAGCAGATTGGGGAAAAGATGTGTCATTGTTTTTGCAGCTACACTAAGCTTAGTGAGTTGTAAAGACGACCGTCAAGAACAAAGTAAAGAAGACTTAGCAGTAGTCGAAGTCGTAGTGCCAGATCCAGATATTTACGAATTTGGCTTCAATTTAAACGATTATATTGTTAAACGGGATACCGTTAAATCGGGCGATAGTTTTGGTAAAATTTTAGAACGCAATAATATCGGGTTTTCTAAAATTTACCAGATAGCAGAAAAAGCCAGGGATAGTTTCGATATTAGAAAAATTCAAATCGGTAAACCTTACACGCTACTTTGTTCTAAAGATTCTTTAGAAACACCAAGAAGTTTTATTTATCAGCCTAATAAGGAAGAGTATATAGTGGTTGATTTTCATGATACTATTCATGCATATACGAGTAGAAAACCTATTAAGTATGTAGAAAAAGAATATTCGGGAGTTATAAATAGTAATATTTCTCAAACGTTAGCCGACGATGGATTAAGTTTAATTTTAGCTTATAAAATGTCCGATATTTATGCTTGGACAATAGATTTTACAAGACTTCAAAAAGGCGACCGTTTTAAAGTTATTTATACAGATAAGTATATCGATGATACTATTTATGCAGGAATAGATAAAATTAAAGCGGCTTATTTTCAGCATAACACCGAACCGTTTTATGCTTTCGAGTTTGAAACAGATACCGTTCTTGGTATTACAGATTTCTACAACGAACAAGCCAAAACATTACGCCGTGCATTCTTAAAAGCACCAGTAGAGTACAAACGAATTTCGTCGCGATATAATTTAAACAGAAGAATTGCCTTATATGGTAATAAAATTCGTCCGCATAAAGGCACCGATTTTGCTGCTAATATAGGGACCCCTATTGTAGCGACTGCAAATGGACGTGTTTCAAAATCGAGTTATACTGGCGGTAATGGAAACTATGTGAAAATCCGTCATAATAAGGTTTACGAAACGCAATATCTTCACATGCAAAAGCGTAAAGTAAAAGAAGGCGATTACGTAAAACAAGGCGATGTAATTGGTTGGGTTGGAATGACAGGAAATACGTCTGGACCTCATGTCTGTTACCGATTTTGGAAAAACGGTGTGCAAGTCGATCCGTTTAAACAAAAATTACCTGCGGCAGAACCTATTTCAGAAAACTTAAAAGTGAAATATTTAGACTATATTAAACCCATTAGATTACAAATAGATGCTGTACCCTTTTTAGAAGACAAACAGCAAACAGAAGAGCAAAACTTAATAACACAAGCATATTAATCATGGCATTACCAACAATCAACCCAACTACAACAGACGCATGGAAAAATCTTCAAAAACATTTTGAAGAGATCCAGAACATTCACATGAAAGATTTATTTGCTAACGATGCAAATCGTGCAAATAACAATACCATTATATGGGAAGACTTTTATGTAGATTTCTCGAAGAACAGAATTACTGAAGAAACGATGAAATACTTGCTTCAGTTGGCAGATGAGGTGAAGTTGAAAGATGCAATGCAAAGCTATTTTTCTGGTGATGTTATTAACGAAACCGAAGGAAGGGAAGTTTTACATACGGCCTTAAGAGCTCCAGAATCGGCTACAGTTATGGTCGATGGCGAGAATGTAATGCCTGAAATATATCGTGTAAAAGCAGAAATGGAAACCTTTACTAATAAGGTTGTAAATGGCGAATTAAAAGGTTTTACAGGAAAACCATTTACAGATGTTGTAAATATTGGTATTGGTGGTTCGGATCTTGGTCCTGCTATGGTTGTAGAATCTTTACAGTTTTATAAAAATCATTTAACGACACATTTTGTAAGTAATGTCGATGGGGATCATGTAAATGAAGTGATTAAGGTTTTAGACCCAGAAACAACACTTTTTGTAATTGTGTCTAAAACATTTACAACACAAGAAACCTTATCTAATGCAAATACATTACGTACTTGGTTTTTAGAACATGCCAATCAAGAAGCAGTTGCAAGTCATTTTGTGGCAGTATCTACAAATATTGAAAAAGTAAAAGCATTCGGAATAGACGAAACAAATATTTTTCCGATGTGGAATTGGGTTGGTGGTCGCTTTTCATTGTGGAGTGCTGTAGGATTAACAGTTAGTTTAGCTGTTGGTTACAAGAATTTTGAAAGTTTATTAGAAGGTGCTCACGATATGGACGAGCATTTTAGAACTACAGATTTTGATAAAAATATACCTGTTGTATTAGCGCTGTTAAGTGTGTGGTATAACAATTTCTTTGGTGCAGAAAGTGAAGCAGTTATTGGGTATAGTCAATATTTAACACAATTTGCAACGTATCTTCAACAAGGGATAATGGAAAGTAATGGTAAAAGTATAGATCGTAATGGAGATCGTGTAAATTACCAAACTGGAACTATTATTTGGGGAGAGCCAGGAACAAATTCACAACACGCATTTTTTCAGTTAATTCATCAAGGAACAAAATTAATTCCTGCAGATTTTATTGGTTATGTAGAGTCTTTATATGGTGATACAGATCATCAAGATAAATTAATGTCTAATTTCTTAGCCCAGACAGAAGCACTTCTAAATGGAAAAACGAAAGAAGAAGTTTTAGAGGAAATGAAATCTCAAAATTTATCTGAAGCAGAACAATCAAAATTACTTCCTTTTAAAGTTTTTGAAGGTAATAAACCAACAAATACTCTCTTTATAAATAAACTTACACCTAAAAGTTTAGGTAAGTTAATTGCAATGTACGAGCATAAAATCTTCGTTCAAGGGGTGATTTGGAACATTTTTAGCTACGATCAATGGGGTGTAGAGCTAGGAAAGCAACTTGCAAGTAAAATTTTAAAAGAATTTGACGGAACTGAAAATTATGAACATGATAATTCTACTCTTAATCTTTTAAACTTTTATAAAAAAGGACGTCAATAAATTATAAAGACGTAAAAAACTCTCTAAAAATTCTTCATTTTTTTTATTTGATGCATTATCTGTATATTGCACAATGTTAAAAACCTTAACATTTAGGTAATAGTAGATAGGTAATAAGCACTACTTTTGCACTCGTAAAATTAACTCAAATAACAAAAATGAAGAACATTACACAAAACTTATTTTTTGCAATTATCATGGTCTTTAGTACTGTGTCTTTTGCGCAAAGTATTGTTACAGGAACTACTGTTGATCCAGATTCCAAAATGCCTTTACCAGGTGTAAACGTGGTGGAAAAAGGAACGACAAACGGTGTTTCGAGTGACTTCGATGGAAAATTTACGTTACAGACAACTAAAACAGATGCTGTAATAGTTATTTCTTACATCGGTTATTTATCTAAAGAAATTCCAGTATCAGGAACTGTAGATTTAGGTAAAATTAGATTAGAGTCTAGTGAATTCGGATTAGACGAAGTTCAAATTATTGCTTCTGTAGCAGTAGACAGAAAAACTCCTGTTGCTGTATCTACAATTAGAGCAGCAGAAATTCAATTAAAATTAGGAACTCAGGAATTTCCTGAAATTTTAAAATCTACTCCTGGAGTTTACGCAACTAAAGCCGGTGGTGGTTTTGGTGATGGTCGTATTAACCTAAGAGGTTTTGAATCTAACAACGTTGCGGTTTTAATTAACGGTATTCCTGTTAACGACATGGAAAATGGCGCTGTATACTGGAGTAACTGGGCTGGACTTGCAGATGTTACTAGTTCTATGCAAGTACAACGTGGTTTAGGAGCTTCTAAAGTTGCCGTACCATCTATTGGAGGTACAATTAACATTCTTACAAACACTACAGATGTAGAAGCTGGAGGTTCTGTTGGATCTACTGTTGGTAACGATGGTTATTTAAAGTGGGGTGGTTCTTATTCTACTGGTTTAATGGATAATGGGTTTGCTGTTACGGTTTCTGCTTATAAAACAGATGGTGATGGTTATGTAGATGGAACAGAATTTAATGCTGTATCTTACTTTGCAAATATTTCAAAAAATATAGGTGAATATCATAAATTATCTTTTACTGTTTTTGGAGCACAACAACAACACGGACAAAGACAAAATAAGCAATTAATTAATACGTTTAGAGCATCAGACGATGGAATAAAATTTAATGCAGATTGGGGATATAAAAATGGTCAAGTTACTCACCAAGAAGACAATTTTTATAATAAACCACAAATTTCATTAAACTGGTATTGGGATTTATCTGAAAACACAACTTTAGCAACCTCAGCATATGCATCATTCGGAAACGGTGGTGGAGGTGGTTACGCCGGAGTTAATAAATTTGGCTTAGGAGATAACGGTGTTACACCTTACAGAATTGGTGTTTACGGACCTACAAATTTTGATATTATTGTTGATGAAAACCAAGAGGCAGGTGCTAATGGTTCTGAAACTATTTTAAGAGCTTCTCGTAACAACCATCAATGGTATGGATTATTATCTAGCTTAAATACGAAGATAGGAGATAATATAGAAGTAGTAGGAGGTTTAGATGTAAGAACATACAAAGGAATTCACTACACTGAAGTTACAGATTTATTAGGAGGTCGTTTTTATGCAGACGATAGTAATGTAAACGATCCAAATGCAACGTACCAAGTAGGAGACAAATACTCTTATTATAATGATGGATTTGTAAACTGGTTCGGTCTTTACGGTCAAATGGAATACTCTCTTGATAAACTTGCTGCATTTGTATCTATTGCAGGATCTAATACATCTTATAAAAGATTGGATTATTTTCAATACTTAGACAGCGATCCAGCTAGAGAAACAGATTGGTATAACTTTTTTGGATATAGCATTAAAGGGGGAGCAAACTACAACTTAACAGATAATCATAATGTGTTTGCAAATATTGGTTACTTCCAAAAAGCTCCAGATTTCGATACAGTATTCTTAAACTTCTCTAACGATTTTATTAACCCTGACGCTAAAAATCAAGAGATCTTTAGTATGGAATTAGGGTATGGTTACAGATCAGAAAAATTATCTGCTAATGTAAACATCTACAGAACGGTTTGGGATAACAGATCTGAAACGTATTCGTATCAGCAGCCAGATGGAAGAAACGCTACAGCTAATATTTTAGGTGTAAATGCAATTCACCAAGGTATAGAATTAGACTTTGTATATAGAGCAACAGATAAGTTAAAACTTACAGGTATGGCATCTTTCGGAGATTGGAGATGGGATAACGATGTTAAGAATGTTCAAATTTTTAACGAAGATCAAGAATTAATCGAAACTATAGATTTATACATTGAAGATCTACACGTAGGTGATGCTGCTCAAACTACAGTTGCTTTTGGTGCTAATTACGAACTTATAGAAAAAACAGTATTGTCGTTAGATTACAATTACTACGATAACTTATATGCAGATTTCGATCCTAGTAATAGAACAACACCTAATGCTCCAGACGCTTGGGAAGTACCAGCGTATAGTTTATTCGATTTAGGTTTGTCTCATAACTTTATGATGGGACCATTCGATGTGTTTTTATTAGGAAGAATGAACAATATTTTTAATGTAGACTACGTGTCTGATGCTCAAGATGGAGCTGGTTCAGGAGCAAGTACTGCACTTGTTTATTACGGAGCAGGTAGAACGTTTAGTATTGGTGCTAAGCTTAACTTTTAAAAAAAAATTAAAATGAGAAAAATAGTATTTTTATTAGTAGCTATAGGCGCAATGTTAACTAGTTGTGACCCTATGGAAGATGTTTACAACGAAATTGGAGATGTAGACCGAACAATTGTTGGTGTTGAAAATTATACGTTAACAGACGATGATTATGCCGAATTAGGATTAGACGATCTTATGTTTGCAACTGAGGATGAAGCAAAAGAATTATTACCTTCATTTTTAGCAACAAAATATCCGTATTGGGGATTAGGTTCTTCTATTTTAGTAGATTATAATCTTGCGCCTACAGGTATTGAGGGTGTTAGTGAATTAATTTCTGCTAGTAGATACACTTTATCTAAAGACGATTATGCCGCTTCTGGAAGTGAAGGTGCAGGTTTTTACCCTAGTGAAGATCCTACAGATTATCTTACTGCAATTTTAACTTCACAATTTCCAGATGCAGTAGCGGGAGACGTTGCTTTATTAGAATATAAGCAATACACAGAAATACCAGTTGTTGGTGTTTCTAATTTAGTAGATTCAGATTTCGTATCTGCTGGAACATTATTAGACTGGACTAGTATATCTGTAACAGGAGATCAAGTATGGGAAGGTAGTAATTACGGTGCAAAAATGAATGCTTATACTACTAAAGCTAATGTAAACGAAGATTGGTTAGTATCTGCAGAGATTGATTTAACTAATCAAGATAATCCATTATTCCAAGTCACTCAAATTTTAAATTATGCTGGTGATCTTGATTGGTATAATATTCTTATCTCAACAGATTATGATGGAGATGTAGCTACCGCTACTTGGGATACTATTACAGTATCGCCTGCTCCAGAAGGTTCTAGTTGGACAGCAGTGACTTCAGACGATTATAGTTTATCTGCTTACGAAGGTGAAACTATTCATATTGCATTTAAATACCAATCAGACGATGTTGCAGCAGCAACTTGGGAAATTGAAGACGTATATGTAAAAGTAATAGGTGTAGAAGGTCAAACTGTAGATCTTTCTAGTTATTACGAATATACTGCAGAAGGATACTGGCAAATATTAGATAAAGCATATTATTTAAGTGCTGCAGATTACGATAGTATGGGGACTGGTTCTGGACAACCAGGACAGTATAATAACTTTAGTAGTTCTATTTTACCTGCTAACTATATACCAACATTCTTAGCTAACAAATATCCATATGCACAAGAAGAAGATGAAATGGAAATTACGTATAAGTATTATAATGGAGCAGCAACAGTTGTTTCAGGTAATAGTTACACGTATATGAATGGTGTATGGGGAGCATACCAAGCATCTTTACAATTTGGTAATGAAGGTAGCTCATGGGTGCCAGATAACACTATTAGATATGAATTAATTAGAACCGATTATGATTATATGGCGGCTCAATTAGTAGATGTTGAAGGTTATGCAGGTGCGGCTTCTAGTATGGGTAACTACGGAAACTTAGATAGAAGACCAGGGAATTCTAATTTCTGGAGTGGTGCAGATGAAGAAAATAATGCTGGTATTACAGATATGATTGAAACTGCAATGGCTATTTTACTTGATAAAATGGATCCAAATGCAGCTGAAGGTCAGAAATATTTAATGACGTATGATATTTATAATGGTACAAATACCATAGAAAATACATCAATGATTAAAACAGGTGGCGTTTGGGTTAGAAATAAGTAATCCATATTAAACTTACAAAAATTAAAACCATGTAGAAATACATGGTTTTTTTATGCCGTTAAATTGTTTACATTTGTTTTTAATAAAATTAATATCTTCATCATTATGTACAGTGTAATTAGAAATTTACATTCCTATTGGGCGTTTTTAGTATTGGCAGTCTTAATAATTGCCACAGTTAATAGTATTATAAAATATGTTGGCAAAAAAGAATACAGTCCTGTAGATTTTAGATTGGCTTTATTCACAATTATTGTAACTCATATTCAGTTATTAATAGGGATTATTCTGTATGTTGTTTCTCCAAGAATGGCTCTGTTTGGAGAAATTGGAATGGGAGGTATCATGAAAGATCCAATCAGCAGATTATATTTAATAGAACATCCAATAATCAACATAATAGCACTTGTATTTATTACAATGGGCTATTCTAAACACAAAGTAAAATTATCATCTCATGCAAAGTTTAAAACCATATCTATATTTTATACTATTGGTTTGATTCTCTTGCTATCAAGAATTCCATGGAGTACATGGTTAGGAATATAAATTATAAAGCGGCTAAGAGCCGCTTTTTTTATGTTTAGACTTTTCCTTAATTACATAAATATATACCGGGAAATGATCGCTATAGCCATTAGTGAATCCTTCATAACCAAAACTTCTAAATGGATAGCCTTTGTACGTTCCTGTTTTTGTGATTAGAAATTGAGCATTAAAAATGCCAACTTTATAAAACCGAAACGAGCTAAAATCGGTTTCCAATAAAGGTTTAGTAACCAAAATCTGATCGAAGAGGCTCCATTTATCACGATAAGCAGTTGTGCCAAGTCCATCGTTATAAAGTTGCTCCATGGGGTTGTAAATGCCTTTTAATCCTACTTTGTTTCTCTTTTTCTTAGTCTTTAATACAGTTTTAAAACTCGCATTTGTAGGATCGTCGTTAAAATCGCCCATAGTTATTATTTTGGCATAGGGATCTATTGTTTGCAGTGAGTCTATAATTTGCTTATTCAGTGTTGCGGCTGCTATACGTTTAGAATTACTTTTAGTTTCTCCACCACGTCTAGACGGCCAATGGTTCACAATAATATGAATTAAATCGTTATCCAGTAGTCCGCTAACAACCAATTGATCTCGTGTGTAAATAGGAGTGCCTTTAAGTTCATCTTTTAAGTGAAGTGGATAATTAGAAGTTGCTATTGGAGTAAACACGCTTTTCTGGTATAATAATGCAACATCTATCCCACGGCGGTCTGGAGAGTCAAAGTGAACAATTCCATAATTGTGTTTAATTAGCAAAGAATCATTTATTAAATCTTCTAAGACATCACGATTTTCTACTTCAGAAACACCTAAAATTACTGGAGAATTATGAGTCACCTCAAAACCAATTTCAGAAATTACACGAGACATGTTTCTAACCTTCTTAGCATACACTTCTGCCCGGTTTTCCTTCAATTCCATTATGGGACTACTTTCATCAAAAGTTATAGGATTGTCTTCAATATCAAACAGATTTTCAAGATTGTAAAAGGCAATCGTATGTATGGTAAATTCTCTATCCTGTGCCCAAATTAATGATGAATTAATAAGGCATATTAGGTACAAAATAGATCTTAAAACGTTCATTATAAACTAAATATATATCTAAATATAATATATTTTAAATAAAAATCATTAAATTAAAGTTCCCTAATCTATTGATAGTTAGAAAGTAGTGAATTTAAAGTTCTATTTTAATGAAAAATTTCATTCTAATAAGTCTATGTTTTTTTTGTAGTTTCCAATCTGTTTTGGCACAAGTTCAAAACATTTCTGGAAGTGTTAAAGACGGGGTGTCTTTGCTGCCTCTTGATCAGGTTTCTATTCAAATTGAAGGTACAAACTACAGTGCCGAAACTAATAAGTTAGGCGAATTTAATATTGAAAACACTAATGTTTTTGGTGAATACATACTTAAACTAAGTAAGACAGGTTACGCAGATAAACGCTATCCAATTATTATTTACAGGGATATTGCTTTACATATTGACGATATGTTTTTACAACGTGATGCTACAGCAAACCAAGATCTTTATACTATTATTTTAACTGACGATGAGTTAAACGACGATACAGGTGTGGCCGATAATATCTCTGGACTACTACAAGCGTCTCAAGATGTTTTTCAGCGAACAGCAGCATTCGAATTTAGTGGATCTTTCTTTAAAATTAGAGGATTAGATTCTAGTGAAGGCACACTTTTAATAAACGGAATTGAAATGAACTCCATGTATAACGGGAGGATGCAATGGAGCAATTGGGGAGGCATTAATGATGTGATGCGTAACCAAGAGTTTAGTTTTGGTTTATCTGCTTCCACGCTTAATTTCGGTGGTGTTCTAGGTGCGACAAGTGTAAGTACTAGAGCTTCAAAATATAGACAAGGCGGCAGAATTACATATACGTCTTCTAACCGAAGTTACTCTAATCGATTAATGGCAAGTTATGCCTCTGGTTTAGTTAAAAACGGTTGGGCATATGCACTTTCTATTGGTAAACGTTGGGGAAACGAAGGTTACCAAGATGCTACGTTTTACGATGCAAATTCATTTTTTATTTCTGTAGAAAAGAATTTTGGCGAAAAGCAAAGTTTAAATTTCACAGGTATTTATACGCCAAACAAACGTGGAAAATCGTCTCCGAATACTCAAGAAGTTTTTAATTTACGAGATATTAAATACAATGAATATTGGGGCTATCATAATGATGAAAAACGAAATTCACGAATTAAAGATGTCTCCCAACCTATTTTTATATTGAGCCATTTCTGGGATATAAATGCAAATACAGAACTTCAAACTAACATGAGTTATACCTTTGGAAAACAAGGTCAAAGTCGGTTAGATTATCCTGGCGGCGGAAATCCTAGCCCTGCATATTATCAAAAATTACCGAGTTATTATTTAGCTAAAGTCGAACCTGATTATACAAATGCTTATCTCGCCGAACATGAATTTATTAGCAATGGTCAAGTTAATTGGAATCGTATGTACGATGCTAATATTACGAATGCAGATCAAGGTTTAGAGGCCGCTTATATACAATACCAAGACCGAACAGACGATAAGCAATTCACCATAAATTCAATTTTAAATACAGAAATTAACGACCATATTTTATTAAGTGGCTCTCTGAATTATTCACAATTAAAATCAAATAATTTTGCTGAAATAAATGATATGTTAGGCGCATTATATTATTTAAATGTTGATGCTTTTGATGGTTGGCAATACGATATGCAAAATCCTAATGCATTGGTAGAAGAAGGTGGCAAAATTAAATACAATTATATAATGAATGCAAGTATAATCTCTGGTTTTGCACAAGCGCAATTTAAATATAGAACCATCGATTATTTTATAGCACTTAATATTAATAATACTAAATATCAGCGTGAAGGATTGTTTCAGAATGAAGCCTTTCAAAATAATTCATTAGGAAAAAGTGCCTCTTTAAATTTTATAGGTTTCGGGATTAAAAGCGGCTTGACTTATAAATTCACTGCAAAGCATGTTGTAGATCTTCATGCGGCATATCTTACAAAAGCACCAGATTTTCAAAGTTCATTTTCTAACCCAAGAGAGAATAACGCTGTAGTTAAAGACATTTCAGAAGAACATGTTATGGCTTTCGATCTAAGTTATATTTACAGATCGCGAATTATAACATCTAAGTTAACGGGGTTTTACATTGATAATAAAGGGAGTAACGAAATCGGATTTTATTATGCAGATGGATTAACATCTGCAGGTATTGTGTTTAATGAAACATCGGCTTTTGTACAAGAAATTCTGTACGGTGTAAATACACTTCATTATGGTTTTGAATTGGGAATTGAAGCAAAATTAACATCGTCTTTTAAATTAAAAGCAGCGGCATCTGCTGGACAATATATTTATAATAACAACCCTGATTTATATTTAACCTCGTCTAGTTTTGTAACCGATGATGGCTCCATAAATTTTGGAGAATCTGATCTCAAAAATTATAAAGTTGCAGGAGGTCCGCAATCTGCTTTTTCCTTTGGTTTTGAATATAGCGATCCCGAATATTGGTGGTTTGGAGCCACGGCAAATTATATGGTGAATACATATATAGATGTGAGTCCACTTACCAGAACAGCCAATTTTTATTTAGATGATGATGGTTTGCCATTTATCGATTACGACGAAAATGTGGCAAAACAATTATTAAAACAGGAGCGATTTGACGATTATTTGGTTGTGAACTTAATAGGCGGGAAATCATGGAAGATTGCTGATTATTACCTTGGCCTGTTTGTTAGCATTAATAATCTATTGGATAATACCTTTAAAACTGGTGGATTTGAACAAGGTAGAAATGCCAATTATAGAGAATTGAAAGAAGATAATGAACACCCAATTCGAGTGTTTGGACCAAAATATTGGTACGGACGTGGTACAACTTATTTTGCCAATGTAAATATTAGATTTTAGAAAAGAGTAAATTTTTGAAGGATGAAAAAGATAAAAAATACAAACCGGATTTTAAGTATTTTGTTTTTAATGCTTTTAATGTCTTGCGTCCAAGACGATGATTTTTCGGTGCCTTCACCATTAAATCAAGAAGAGAATGAGGCTTTAATCGATATTCAAAAAGGCATCGAAGAAGGTGTCATTACAGAGATTTCAATAGAGGCTTTAAAACAACAATTCGTTGCTGGAGAAGTTGTACAGTTCTCTTCTAATAGTGTGGTGAAAGGGTATGTGTCATCGTCTGATAAAACAGGAAATTTTTATAAAGAAATATATATTCAAGATCAGCCTTCTAATCCAAAAGCAGCTATAAATATTGTTTTAAATCAAGTCGATTCTTATAATCAATTCAACTTAGGGCGAGAAGTCTACATTTCATTAAAGGATTTATATTTAGGAGAAACAGTATCAGAAGTTTTGGCTATTGGAGGTTTTGAAGATGGAAGTAGAGTAGGTTTGCTAACCGAAAATCAGATTAAATCCCATCTGTTTCGCTCCTCAGAAACGGTTGAAATAGAACCGTTAGAACTTAATTTTTCAGATATCAATGAGAATTATATAGGGATGTTTATTGTGATAAATAATGTTGAATTCCCAGAAAATCTAAAAGATCAATCCTATTTTAATGCGATAGATGATTTCGATACGCAACGCACTATGCAACGTTGTGAAGGCTTTAGCTACGAAGAATTTATTTTAGAAACAAGTTCGTTTTCATCATTTAAGAATGAAATCTTACCAACGCAAAACGGTACGATAAAAGGTGTGATTTCTAAAAGTTATGGTGGCGATAATTTTGTACTCGTTTTAAATGATACTAAAGATGTTGTCATGACAGATTCGCGGTGCTCCCCTTTAAATGCCGATGATTTTACCGTGATATTCGAAGAGACTTTTAATGATGCCATCGATAATGAAACTCTAGATACAGAAGGTTGGATTAATTTTTCAGAACGTGGGCAAGTTCTTTGGACCGAACAAATTTATAGTAAAAATGGATATGCAGAGTTTGGAACTTTTGGAGCGAATGATACGGCTAATGTTGGTTGGTTAATATCGCCTGGTATTGATATGGATGTTTATTTGAATGAATTTTTAAACTTTAAAATGGGGCAACATCACTTGGATTCTGTTCGTAATAAAATTGAAGTTTTAGCTTCTACAGATTTTAATGGTACCGATGTACTTAATGCCACATGGACCGTAATTAACGCAAAAGTTCCAACTAAATACGACGAATGGTATGCCTTTAAAGATTCCGGATTAGTAGATATATCTGAATATACAGGAACCCTTTATGTTGCTTTTAAAGTAACAGGTTCAGGTACGAATGAAGCTTTAGATGGCTCTTACCAATTAGATGATTTTAGAGTGTTAACCGAGAAATAAATTACACGATTTTAGGAACGTCACGTAAGAGTAAATATACAGGAAAATGATCGCTATAACCACCTTTGTATGTTTTTCCAGCATAAGTTCTAAACGGCTGACCTTTAAAACGACCTTTATATTGTTTTAAAAAATCGGGATCAAAAATATTAGCATTATCAAAATTATGAGTTCCTGGTTTATGGTCAAGAAAATTATGAGTCAACATAAACTGATCGAACACATCCCATTTAAACCTGTAATTTACAGTACCACGATCGAAAGATGTTAAACTTTCCATCGGATTAAAAAGATTATTGTTATTCACTAACGCTTGTACACTTTCACTAGCCGAGTTATCGTTAAAATCTCCCATAATAATAATTTTAGCATCAGGGTCTTCAGCTTTTATACTTTCAATAACTTCAGTGGCTTTGTTAGACACTTCCATACGTTTTGGCTCGTTAGATTCCTCGTGCTTAGATGGCCAATGATTCACTAAAAAATTCATGGGCTCTCCATTTAAAATTCCTGTTACACGTAATATATCTCTTGTATAATCAGCAAGACCGTCTTCATCCTCTAAAACGATAGAATAAGGTGCAGAATCTGTTACTGTAAATTGGGTTTTATCGTAAATAAAAGCCACATCAATGCCTCGCTCATCGGCAGAATCGTAATGCACAAAATCATAAGGAATATCCTTTAAGTGTTCAGAATCTATAAGATCTTGAATTACTTTTGCATTTTCAACTTCGGCAACACCTACAATTGTAGGATGTGTTGCTGTTTCCGTTTTTCCAATACTTGAAATTGCTAATCCTAATTTAAACAACTTGTTTTCGTATCGTTTTAAAGTCCAACGTTTTTCTGAAGTCGATAAAAAATCATTATCGTTTATCTTCGGATCGTTGGTGATGTCGAATAAATTTTCTAAATTAAAAAAGGCAATAGTTTTCATGTTATGATGTAAATTTCTATGGCAAGATAAGACTTCAAAAGTAAATAGGAATCTTAAAAATATAAAAATTAATCAGCGTACAATTATGTAACTTTGTGCTTTAAATCAATTTATGCTAGAAAAAAAGGATACAAACTTAGAAAGAGCAGTATTAATAGGTGTTGTCACTAAAGAGCAAGACGAAGAACAGTCTAAAGAGTATTTAGACGAATTGGAGTTTTTAACCTTTACTGCTGGAGGTGAAGTGATAAAACGATTTACTCAAAAAATGGAAAAGCCAAATCCTAAAACCTTTATCGGTACTGGAAAGATGGCAGATGTACAGCTATTTATTGAAGAAAATGATATCGGTACAGCTATTTTTGATGATGAATTATCATCAGCTCAAGAACGAAATATAAGTAAAATATTAAATTGTAAAGTTTTAGACAGAACCAATTTAATCCTCGATATTTTTGCCCAACGTGCTCAAACTAGTTATGCTAGAACGCAAGTAGAATTGGCGCAATGTGAATATTTATTACCACGTTTAAGAGGAATGTGGACACACCTTGAACGCCAAAAAGGGGGAATTGGAATGCGTGGACCTGGGGAAACTGAAATTGAAACAGATAGACGTATTGTTAGAGAGCGAATTGCATTATTAAAAGAGAAAATTAAAACGATAGACAAGCAAATGTCTGTGCAACGTGGTAATCGCGGTGCTATGGTTCGTGTGGCTTTAGTTGGGTATACCAATGTTGGAAAATCGACTTTAATGAATGTGATAAGTAAAAGTGAGGTGTTTGCCGAAAACAAATTATTTGCAACTTTAGATACAACTGTTAGAAAAGTAGTAATCCATAATTTACCATTTTTATTAAGTGATACTGTTGGATTTATTAGAAAGTTGCCAACGCAATTGGTAGACTCTTTTAAAAGTACTTTAGATGAAGTTCGCGAAGCCGATTTGTTATTACATATTGTAGATATCTCTCATCCAAATTTTGAAGATCATATCGCATCTGTGAATAAAATTTTAGGAGAGATTAAAGGTGCTGATAAACCTACTATTATGGTCTTTAATAAAATTGATGCTTATGAAGCTGAACCTTTTGATGAAACCGATTTACAAGAAGTTCGTAATACTTCTCATTATTCGTTAGATGAATGGAAACGTACTTGGATGAACAAATTAGGAGATAATGCATTGTTTATATCAGCATTAAATAAAGAAAATTTAGAAGATTTTAAAAAACGAGTTTACGATGAAGTAAGAGAAATTCACATAACACGTTTTCCTTATAACAAATTTTTATATCCAGATTATGATGATCTTGATTTAAGTGAAGAAGAATAAAAATTTATAAAAAATGCGCTACCAAGCGCATTTTTTTATACCCATATTTTAAAAAGTTACTTTCTGTAGAATTTAAAACGCAGTAGATAAATTTCTGTAACTTGTAAGAGCAAACCATTCATAACATTATGACGAAGTTTAAACACCGTAACGTGCACACTCAAGGTGCAGATAAATTTACGGGAATAGAATTAAAAGATCCTGCAGATCATGCTGCTGGATTTACAGCTGTAAAAATAGCATTGGAGCATGTGTTTAAAGAAATGGGAGTAATAAGGTCTTTAAAAACTTTATCTCATATGAATCAAATTGATGGATTTGATTGCCCTGGTTGTGCTTGGCCAGATCCAGAGAAGCGTTCAAAATTAGGTGAATATTGCGAAAATGGAGCAAAAGCTTTGTCTGAAGAGGCTACTAACAAAGAAGTTGATGCTCGTTTTTTTGAAAGGCATTCTATAGAGGAAATCTCGACATGGACCGATTATAAAATAGGGAAAAGTGGTCGTATCACGCAACCCATGCTTTTAAAGCCTGGTGGTATTTATTACGAACCCATCAGTTGGGAAGATGCTTATCTAGTTATTGCAGATCATTTACATGCGTTAGAAAACCCAAACGAAGCTATTTTTTATACTTCAGGGCGATCAAGTAACGAGGCTGCATTTTTATATGGTTTGTTTGCAAGGGCTTTCGGAACTAATAATATGCCGGATTGTTCTAATATGTGCCATGAATCTAGTGGTGTAGGACTTTCGGAAACATTAGGAATAGGAAAAGGCTCTGTGAAATTAGAAGATTTTGATAAAGCCGAAGTTGTTTTAGTTATTGGGCAAAATCCAGGAACAAATCACCCCAGAATGTTATCTGCTTTAGAGAAATGTAAATCAAACGGCGGACATGTAGTGAGTATAAATCCGTTGGCAGAAGCGGGTTTAGCACGTTTTAAAAACCCACAAGAAATTTCTGGCATATTAGGATCAGGACATAAGCTTGCCGATTATCATTTACAGGTAAGAATAAATCAAGATGTGGCTTTATTGAAATTGATTCAGAAGAAATTAGTACTATTAGATGCTTTGGATCAAACCGTTTTCGATCATCAATTTATAGAAAAATATACTGAAGGTTACGAAGCTTTAGTTTCTCATTTAGATACACAATCGGAAGACGAATTGTTACAATTATGTGGTGTAGATATTTCTAAAATAGATGAAGTTGTTACCCTTTTAGCGAATTCAAAAAAAATAATTATATGTTGGGCTATGGGCTTAACGCAGCATAAAAATGGGGTAGATAATATTAAGGAATGTGTTAACTTATTATTGTTAAAAGGGAGTTTAGGAAAACTGGGAGCAGGAACTTGCCCAGTACGTGGGCATAGTAATGTACAAGGTGACAGAACCGTTGGTATTATGCATTATGTGTCTAAGTCTTTTAACGAGGCAGTAAAAAACACCTTTGGTTTTACTCCGCCAGAAGATCAAGGTTTAGATGTGGTAAATGCCATTCAAGCGATGCATAATACAAAAGGAAAAATCTTTCTAGCATTGGGAGGTAATTTTGTTTCGGCAGCTTCAGATACAGAGTATACAGCTAAGGCGATTCAAAATTGTGACCTTACTGTGCAAATAAGTACAAAGCTGAATAGAAGTCATTGTATTGTTGGTAAAACTGCATTGATTTTGCCTACGTTAGGACGATCTGATCAAGATTTTAATGCAGGGAAACAACGTCATTTTACGGTTGAAAATAGTATGGGTGTTGTGCATCAATCCAAAGGTTTCTTACATCCCATTTCCAAAAATATAAAAAGTGAACCAGATATTATTGGAGGTATTGCAGATGCTTATTTTAAAGGAAAGCATCCTGTAGAATGGAAAACAATAAGTACAGATTATGAATTACTTCGCGAAAAAATGGGACTGGTAATTAGTGGTTTTGAAGATGTAAATACAAAGTCCAAAGGCGTAGGATATTATTTGCCTAATAATGTCCGTGATCTAGACTTTAGCCGACTGCCAAATAAAAAAGCAAAGTTTACAGTTACAGAATTACCACAACACGATTTAAAACTAGACGAATTTTTATTGATGAGTATTAGGTCTCACGACCAATTTAATACTACTATTTATGGCTTAGATGATAGATATAGAGGTGTGCATAATGAAAGGCGTGTGTTATTTATGAACGAAAGCGATATGGAAAAGTATAAGTATAAAAAGTTCGACGTTGTTAATTTAATGAGTAATTACAAAGGAAACGAACGCAAAGTGTTCAATTTCTTGGTGATTCCTTATAATATACCTTCAGGAAATTTAGCTGCGTATTATCCAGAAACAAATCCGTTAATTCCTATCGATGAATATGCGATTAAAAGTAATACGCCCATAAGTAAATCTGTGAAAGTTACTGTAGAGAAAGCAATTTTGTAATTTGAATACAAATTACAAAAAGGGCCTCAATATTAAATTGAAGCCTTTTTTTATATAAATATTTTGTTTGCTTTAGCTTAGAATGCGTAGCTTAAACCAAATGTCCAATATGTCTGTAAGTCGTTATCAACATTGTCGAAAGTTGCGTTTGTATCTCCCATAGTGTTCACGGCATAGTTAAGTGCTTCTTGTTTATTGTCTCTCAGTCCAAATTCAAAACCAAGTCCAATACCTCTCCAAATTTCATAACCAAAAGCGTTTGTCCATGTCCAGCTAGATAAGTTTGAGCTTTCGTAAGACAAGAATGTTGTAAAGTTAGAATGAATGTTTAATTTCCCGATAGATTTTCCGTAGTTAGCCACAAGTTTTGCTCCTAAAGATGAATCGAAAATTGTATCATCATTACTAAATACAAAGTTGTAGTTTAAAGGATGAATAACCACTATTAAATCTGAAATTGGTGTCCATGTAATACCAACCCCTAAATCTAGGTAACCAGGATCATTAAAGTTGTTTAATAAGGTTGTTCTGTATTCTCCTAAAGCAGAAGCTGCTAGTTTTTCGCTAAGTTTATAACCATAAAGTGATGTAATTGTAAAGACATCTGTAGCTTGTCTAAAACTGTCGTTATCGCTTGAATCGTCTTTGTCGTCAAACTTTACCCATGCTAAATTAATGTTTGCTGATGAATACCAGAAAAATGTTTCTTTGTTTAATTTAGCGTAAGGATTTACAGTAATAGTAATGTTTCCAGCAGAATTATTAGGAGTTCCTTGAGCGTACCAATTGTTAAATTCAGAAAAATTAGCGCCTATAGTACCAAAAGCTCCATAATGCCAACCTGGATATTTATCAATTTGTTTTTGAAGAGCATCAACTTCTGATTGAAGTGAACTTACAGAATCTTTTTTAGCCTTCTGTAACTCTTGTAGTTCACTCTTTGTTTGAGCAAACGAAGCTGTAGCAACCAATAGGAAGCAAATAGTAAAAATTCTTTTCATAATTTTTGGATTAAATAACGTTTAATTTGCAAAAATATAAGTTGTTTATTAATAATATAGGAAAAATTATTATTTTCTTTTGTAGAGTGGAACGCTTGAACAAGCCTCGCCAAACATTATAGATCGAGCAATAGGTCTAATTTTATTACTAATCATGACATAAGCACTCTCTGGGACAGGTTTTTTAGAACACCCTTTTATTATTACTGGTGCATCTTTAAATTCAGAAACATCTAAATCATTTATAATATCTTGATAGATCGATGTTTCTAATTGTTTAATGTCTCCTAGATTTACTTTTTCGGCATAAGGTTCTAGTTGTAAAGTAATCAACATGTAAGCCCAAGATGGTACGATGGCATCTGTACTGCATGTTAATGCGACATATGTGTTTGTATATTGTTCCCAGTTATGAGATAAAACGTGTGCTCTAAAATCGTTTTCACGAAGTACTAAACCTTCTAAAAGCCAATCTTTAATATCCAATAAAACTCTAGACCCAGAAGGGTAATAATCTTCAAGGTCTAAAACTTTTAGTTTACTATTGGCGACTCTATTTAAAATATCTTCTGCCATATTAAAGCATTCCTAATTCTAGTTTCGCTTCTTCGCTCATTAAATCTTGACTCCATGGTGGGTCGAAAGTAATTTCTACTTCAGCATCTTTTACCATATCTAAAGATTTTACTTTTTCTTCTACTTCTAAAGGTAATGTTTCTGCAACAGGACAATTAGGTGTAGTTAACGTCATAAGTATTTTTACTTCGGCATCTTCGTTTACAAATACGTCGTAAATTAATCCTAACTCGTAAATATCTACTGGGATTTCTGGATCGAAAATGGTTTTTAAAACCTTAACGATTTTTTCGCCTAATTCGGCTGTATCTAGTTCTTTACTCATTTTAACTTAGTTGTGTTTGGTATGCAATAGCATACAATTTTAATTGTTTAATCATGCTTACTAAACCATTTGCTCGGGTAGGAGATAAATGTTCTTTCAAACCAATTTTATCGATAAAATCGGTATTAGCGTCTAGTATGTCTTTTGGATGCTGATTTGAAAATGAACGAATTAAAATAGCTATAATTCCTTTGGTAATAATCGCATCGCTATCTGCTGTAAAAATCACAGAACTATCTTTTAATTCGGCATGTACCCAAACTTTACTTTGGCATCCTTTTATAAGATTGTCGTTGGTTTTGTATTGTGTATCGATTAGTGGTAATGTCTTTCCTAAATCGATCATATATTGATAACGTTCTTCCCAATCTTCAAACATTGAAAATTCGTCTATTATTTCGTCTTGTATGTTTTGTATCGTCACGTGTTTTGTTTTTATCAAAATTACAAATAGTAAATGTGTTAATCAACCGTTTTGGCAAGAGATAAAATGTATTCTACCAAGGGTTTGATTTCTGAATTCGGATTTTTATGGTCAAATTCTGGTGTGCTATATTTTAAATCGTCTTCAATAATTTGTAATCTAGCAGAAGCCGCTCCATCAGTATGGCGTAGCGCAGAAGGTGCTTCTAAGGTTGAGAGTGTATCTAAATCTACTGCATCTATTTTGTTCAATAAAATGTCCCATTCCTTTTTAGAAAGATTTCTTATCTTGTCTGGTCCATATTGCTCCTTTATAACTAATATTTTCTGGTCTTCGATTTTTATTTCCAGAAATGAACCTCTAGTAATCGCACTGTATCCTATGAGAACCTTATTTTGAGAATCTGAAATTCCCGAGGAGTTTATAGTATTTTGAGCTGGAACTTCACTATTTTTAGTTGGCCCACATGCACTAAATAATATAATACTTACTAGGAGTGTGATGTGTTTCATAACTCAAAATTTATACTTGAAAATTACAAAAAAAGAAGCCAATATCTATTTAAGATAACATCATTTTAGCTTTTTTAACACCTGCAACTAAAGCATCAATTTCTGTTTTAGTATTGTAAAATGCAAATGAAGCCCTTACTGTTCCTGGGATTTTAAAGAAATCCATAATAGGTTGAGCGCAATGGTGTCCAGTTCTTACCGCTATTCCTAATTTATCTAAAATCGTACCAACATCGTACGGATGAATACCTTCAAGATTAAATGAAATAACCGATGTTTTATGTTTAGACGTACCGTAAATTTTTAAGCCTTCAATTTCAGAAAGTTTTATAGTTGCATATGCTAATAATTCATGTTCATATTCTGCAATGGCTTCAAAACCAACACCGTTCATGTAATCTATTGCGGCACCAAAAGCAATACCACCACAAATATTAGGTGTTCCTGCTTCAAATTTATGAGGCAAATCTGCGTAAGTAGTTTTTGCGAAAGTTACTTCGGCAATCATTTCACCACCACCTTGATATGGTGGTAATTTTTTAAGCCATTCTTCTTTTCCGTAAAGCATACCTTCTCCTGTTGGTCCACACATTTTATGAGCAGAAACAACATAGAAATCGACATCTAAAGCTTGAACATCTGGTTTAATATGTGGACACGATTGTGCACCATCTATTAAAACAGCAGCGCCAAAGTCATGTGCTTTTTTAATTATATATTCAATAGGATTTATAGTTCCTAAAGCATTAGAAATATGGTTAACAAAAACCAATTTAGTGTTTTTAGAAAGGAGTTTGTCGTATTCCGACATGATTAACTCGCCTTCTAAATTCATAGGGATAACTTTAAGTTCGGCACCCGAACGTTCGCATAACATTTGCCAAGGCACAATGTTACTATGATGTTCTAAAGCTGAAACTATAATTTCGTCACCCTTTTTTAATAGTGATGAAAATCCATTGGCAACTAAATTAATACCGTGAGTTGTACCCGAAGTAAATATAATTTCGTGAGAAAACTTGGCATTAAAATGGGTCTGAATTTTTAATCGTGCTTGCTCGTAAGCATCAGTAGCCTCTTGACTTAACGTATGTACACCACGATGTATGTTTGCGTTATAATTGCTGTAATAGTCTACAATAACATCGATAACGTGCTGAGGCGTTTGCGATGTTGCAGCATTATCTAAATACACTAAGGGTTTGCCATTTACTTGTCTATTAAGTATCGGAAAATCTTGTCTTATGTGTTCAACGTTAAACATAATTGATGTTTTAGCCCAGATAGAGGCAGTTGTTGGAGCTCTTTTTCGAGTAAGCGAGAAAAAAGCGACTGCCGAAAGCTGGAATTAGCTTCTAATTTTAAAGATCAAATTCTAGATTCACACCTAGTTTTTCTGCTATAATTTTAGTAATACGTGTTTTAAGTTCAGGGATTTTAACAGTATCTAAGACGTTATTACTAAAGGCATACATTAGTAATGCTTTTGCTTCTTTCTCAGGAATACCACGAGTTCTCAAATAAAACATTGCATTTTCGTCTAGCTGACCAATAGTACATCCGTGAGAACATTTTACATCATCTGCAAAAATTTCTAATTGTGGCTTACTGTTAATGGTTGCCTTGTCGCTTAATAAAATATTATTGTTAGACTGGAAGGCATTTGTTTTTTGTGCTTTTTTATCGACTACAACTTTTCCGTTAAAAACACCTGTACTACTATCGTTAAAAATACCTTTATAATCTTGGTGACTTTCGCAATTTGGTTCAATATGGTGAACCAATGTGTTGTGGTCTACATGCTGTTTTTTACCAATAATCGTAATACCATTAAGAGTCGAGTCGATACGTTCTCCATTTTGATAGAAATGTAGGTTGTTTCTAACCAGTTTCCCTCCAAAAGAGAAGGTGTGTACAGAAACATGACTTTCTTGTTTCTGATTTACAAACGTGTTGTCTATTAGCGTGGCATTTTCATTATCGTTTTGTAGTTTGTAATAATCTACAATAGCACGTTTGTTAGCAAATATTTCGGTTACCGAATTGGTTAAGACCGGGTTATCTGTTAAACTTTGATGACGCTCGATAATTTGTACGTGGCTATTCTCGTCTACAACAATTAAGTTCCTAGGTTGAAGCATTACTGCTTCTTCAGAACCTGTAGAAAAGTGTATAATTTGAATTGGCTTTTGAACCAATTTATTTTTAGGAATGTGAATATAAGCACCCTCGTTACTAAAGGCAGTGTTTAAAGAAGCTAAACTGCTTTTTTCTGCCACTTTGTTAAAGTAGTTTTCTATAACCAAACGATATTTAGGTTTGTTTAAAGCCGATGACATTAAACAAACATCTATCCCATCGTGAGTAGTTTGAGATAAATGCGAAGAATATTTTCCATCGATAAAAATGATTTTGTACGCATCTATTTCGTGTATCAAATAAGATTTAATATCACTAAATTCTACAGCATTTTCTTGCTTAGGGAATACGCTGTAATCTTGTTTTAAAACACTGTTTAGTGAGGTGTATTTCCAGTCTTCATCCTTTCTTGAAGGAAATCCGTCTGTTTCAAATATTTTTAAAGCCTCGTTACGTATAGCATGTACAGGTGTATCTACATCGATTTTATTTTCGAATGCCATAAACGAAGACACTAATTTTTCTTTTAAATTCATTTGTCTTTTGTTGTTAGTTGTTTGTTAATAGTTGGTCGTACAACATTCTGTAAACCAAAAACTAATAACTATAAACTAAATTTAAGCGTTCACTTCTTCTTTAATCCAGTCGTAACCTTTTTCTTCTAATTCGTGTGCTAATTCTTTTCCACCCGATTTTACAATACGACCGTTATATAACACATGTACAAAATCTGGAACGATATAGTCTAACAAACGTTGGTAGTGTGTAATTAAAATAACGGCATTGTCTTTGCTTTTTAATTTATTTACACCATTGGCAACAATACGTAAAGCATCGATATCCAAACCAGAATCCGTTTCGTCCAAAATAGCTAATTTAGGTTCTAGCATAGCCATTTGAAAAATTTCGTTACGTTTTTTTTCTCCACCAGAAAAACCTTGATTAAGAGAACGTGATAAAAATTTTCTATCGATTTCTAATAATTCAGATTTTTCACGAATTAACTTCAACATCTCTTTAGCAGGCATATCTTCTAAACCTTTTGCTTTTCGCGTTTCGTTAATTGCTGTTTTTATAAAATTTGTTACAGAAACACCAGGGATTTCAACAGGGTATTGAAACGATAAAAAGATGCCTTTATGTGCGCGTTCTTCAGCCGATAATTCTTCAATTTTCTCTTCGTCAAAGAAAATATCACCATCGGTTACTTCATATTCTTCTTTTCCTGCGATAACTGAAGCTAATGTACTTTTTCCAGAACCGTTTGGTCCCATAATAGCATGAACTTCACCAGGATTAACCACTAAGTTAATTCCTTTTAATATCGCTTTATCTTCTACGCTTGCGTGTAAATTATTAATCTTTAACATTACTCTTTATCTTAGTTGTTGATGTCGTTTAATTTTATTTCTTGATCGTCTTGTACTAGCGGTTGACTAACATTTATAATTTCTATTATTTCAATTATAAACGGCCAGCCTTCTGTGCCTTCAGGTTTTGGTTTAATGATTCCTTTAATTTCTACATGAACCATGTCTGTGTTTTCTTTTTTGTACGCTTTAGCTTTATTGTCTAATTCGTGCATTTTATCATTTTGAATAACACCGTAAACTTCATTTGTAGTTTGTAAAACAGCCGCATTATCGAAAAACACAAATTCTCCTTTTAAAACTTTAAATTCTTCATTTTGTTCTAGTGAAGTCGTTTCTGAAGTTGATTTTGTGTCGTTTTTACAACTTACAAATGCTGAAACACAAAGTAACAATACAAGTACTCTTTTCATTTTATGTATTTTGAATGATTATCCTACAGAACCTTCTAAACTAATTTCCAATAATTTTTGAGCCTCTACAGCAAATTCCATTGGTAATTTGTTTAATACATCTTTACTAAATCCGTTTACAATTAAAGCAATTGCTTTTTCAGTATTGATTCCACGTTGGTTACAATAGAAAATCTGGTCTTCACCAATTTTACTTGTTGTTGCTTCGTGTTCAATTTGTGCAGATTTATTTTTTACTTCGATGTAAGGAAATGTATGAGCACCACATTCGTCACCCATTAGTAAACTATCGCATTGCGAGAAGTTTCTGGCATTTTCTGCTCTTGGGCTAATTTGAACCAATCCTCTGTATGAATTTTGAGATTTACCAGCAGAAATACCTTTACTAATAATGGTAGATTTAGTATTCTTTCCTAAATGAATCATTTTCGTACCCGTATCTGCTTGTTGGTAATTATTAGTAACTGCTATCGAGTAAAACTCGCCAATAGAGCCGTCACCTTTTAAAATACAACTTGGGTATTTCCATGTAACTGCAGAACCTGTCTCAACCTGTGTCCATGAGATTTTTGCGTTTTTCTCGCATAAACCACGTTTGGTTACAAAATTGTATACACCACCTTTACCTTCAGCATTTCCTGGATACCAGTTTTGTACTGTAGAATATTTAATTTCAGCATCGTCTAAAGCGATAAGTTCTACAACAGCTGCGTGTAATTGATTTTCATCTCGACTTGGTGCTGTACAACCTTCTAGGTAACTTACATAACTGCCTTCGTCTGCAATTAGAAGGGTACGTTCAAACTGTCCAGTTCCTCCTTGGTTAATTCTAAAATAGGTAGACAATTCCATAGGACAACGAACGCCTTTTGGAATGTAACAGAAAGATCCATCACTAAATACTGCAGAATTTAGAGCTGCGTAATAGTTGTCTTTTTGTGGTACAATTGTCCCTAAATATTTTTTAACCAGTTCTGGATGTTCTTTTATAGCTTCGGAAATAGGCATGAAAATAACCCCTTTCTCTGCCAATGTTTTTTTGAACGTTGTCGCTACAGAAACAGAATCTACAACAATATCCATTGCTACGTTGTTCATCTTTTTCTGTTCGTCTACAGAAATTCCTAGCTTTTTATACATGGCTAGTAAATCTGGATCTACATCGTCTAATGTTTTATTAGGGTCTACCGATTTTGGTGCAGAATAATAAGCTATTGCTTGAAAATCTGGCTTAGTATAACGTACGTTAGCCCATTCTGGCTCAGTCATTTCTTCCCATGCACGAAAAGCTTCAATGCGCCAATCGGTCATCCATTGCGGTTCTTCTTTTTTTAGAGAAATAGCACGTACAATATCTTCATTTAAACCTATAGGAAAAGTGTCAGATTCAATATCTGTGTAAAAACCATATTCGTATTCTTTGGTTTTTAATTCTTCCCTTAAGTCATCCTCTGTATACTTACTCATATTGTCTTTTCAATTCTTTAAATAAATTAATTATAGTGAAAAACTTTCTCCACAACCGCATGTTCTGTTTGCGTTAGGATTGTTAAACACAAAGCCTGCACCATTTAAACCACCTGAGTATTCCAGTGTAGTTCCAATTAAATACAAAAAGCTTTTTTTGTCAACAATAATTTTTACACCATTGTCTTCGAAGATTTTATCTTCCTCTTGTTGTTCTTTGTCAAATTTTAAATCGTATGACAATCCAGAACAACCACCACTTTTTACACCTACGCGAACATAGTCGGTAGTTGCGTTATACCCATCATCAGTCATTAGTTCAATGACTTTCTTTTTGGCTGTTTCAGATACTTTTATCATAAATTAAATAGATTAATTCTAAAGAGACTACAAATATACAATTTAAGTAGGGTTTTACCATGCAACCTTACATTATATTAACTAATAGTGAGATTGTTTTTAATTATAGTTTTTGTAAACCTGAATTGTGAGTTTAAGGATTCTTTTCGTGCCATTAATTAAGTCTTTTTATTTTTTTATCAATAGTGTTTTTTTAAATATTTGTTTTATTCAGTAATCTGTAAAACAGTTAGTTATATGTGTCTATTTTATTGTTTTTTATTTAATGAATGCTATTTCAATTTGATTTTTAAACCCGTTATGTGTTTCGGTTAAACTTGCAGTTCTTAACGATAATGTTAAAAGAATTAACTTATAATTTGGCCATTATTTAACTTAATATCATTGCTAAAGGTTCGTTGTTGTTGGCAAACATGATTAATATCATAGTTTTTTTAATTTTATAATTTAATTCACACTTAATAGATTAAAAACTGTTAATAGTTTGTGCTTCTTCTGTTGCATCTAATTGTTAATTTTAAAATCCCAGCTGCGTTTAGTTATAATTAGAAATAAGCTTCTTATTTTTGCAGTATGATAGAGGATAAAAATCAACAACGTACAGAATTAAGTGAATTAGGTGAATTCGGACTTATCGATCATCTGACTAAGCATTTTGAGATTAAACAAGAATCAACTATAAAAGGTATTGGAGACGATGCGGCAGTTTTAGATTTTAAAGACAAACAAGTCGTTGTTACTACAGATTTATTGGTAGAAGGCGTGCATTTTGATTTAAGTTATATGCCGTTAAAACATTTAGGATATAAAGCAGTTGTTGTAAATCTGTCTGATGTATTTGCAATGAATGCAGATGCTACTCAAATTACCGTTTCTATAGCGATGTCTAATCGTTTTCCGTTAGAAGCGTTGGAAGAATTATATGCTGGAATAGAAACAGCGGCTAAGCTTTACGGTGTAGATGTTATTGGTGGAGATACCACATCGTCTACAACTGGACTATTAATTTCTATTACTGCTTTGGGTACTGTTTCTAAAGACGATGTTGTATATAGAAATGGTGCAAAACCTAATGATCTGTTAGTGGTTACAGGTGATATTGGAGGTGCTTATATGGGGCTTCAGGTTCTTGAAAGAGAGAAAGAAGTGTTTAAGGTGAATCCTAATAATCAGCCAGATTTAGAGCCATATACATATATTATTGAGCGTCAGTTAAAACCTGAAGCGCGACAAGATATCGTAAAATTATTGAAAGAATTAGAGGTTAAACCAACGTCTATGATTGATATTAGCGACGGATTGTCTTCAGAAATCATTCATTTATGTACGCAAAGTAAAGTAGGTTGTGATTTATATGAAAATAAGATTCCTTTAGATCCTCAATTTATTAGCACATGTGAAGAATTCGATATAGATGGAACCACGGTTGCATTAAGTGGTGGCGAAGATTATGAATTGCTATTCACTGTGTCTCAAGAAGATTTCCCTAAAATTAAAGCTAATCCTAATTTAACTATAATAGGATTTATGACTGAAGAAAGTGCAGGAATGCATTTGGTAACCCGTGCAGAAACTAAGATTCCGTTAAAAGCGCAAGGTTGGAATGCTTTAAGTTCAGACGAAAAATAAAATTATAAGTATGACGGCTCAGAAAATGTTTTGTCTTTTAGACGTGCAATTTTTGAGCTGTGAATACGTTCTAAAATCGCGTTTATATCTTTAAACTTAGGTGTAAGCTCTATTAAATTCCCGTTACTATTTGTTGTTAATTCCCGTTTGCAATGTTTGCATTTGTATTCTTTAACATGATATGTAACTTGTTTGGTAACTTCGTATTTATGACCAAAAATATTACAGTACAATCTTGGTAATGTACTTGTTTTTTGAATCGAATTTTTCATTAGTTTGAGTATTAAGTGTTTAAACTTATGAAAAATTTATTAACAATTCGTCAAAGCGCTTATTTATTCGATGAAATGCATTAATTCGTATAATGTTTCACTTTCGTTTTCTATATAACTCATGTGTCCATCGGGAAATTCGACTAATTTAACTTCTGTGTTTAATGTTTGTTGAATGAGTGATTTGGGGTCTAAAACAGGGTCGTTCTTACCGTAGATAATCATTTTTTTATAAGGTGAAAAGTGAAATAATACTTCTAAATCTTGTCGCACTTTCATGCCTTCTTGGGCAGCGATATAACCTTGAAGCGGGGTACGGAGGGCTTCTTCTTTTAGCCAGGCAACATCTGTAGCGAATTTTTTGGTGTTGTCTGTTTTAAATAAATTCGCGATAGACATTTTTACCATGGCTTCGTAATTTTGTTTTACAACCGCTATGGCTCTATTGCGTAAATCGATACGTTCTGGAGAATCTGTTTTTGCTGTAGAATTCATTAATACTAATCCTTTAATGTTATCTGGTAAACGTTCGGCTAAAACCAAAGCGACGTAGCCTCCCATGGAATGTCCGACTATATAATAGCGTCTAATTTTTAAATGGTTTAAAACCGTTTGCACAGCATCGGCCATCATATCCATCGTGTGGATGTAGCCAATACAAGCGGTATCTCCATGTCCCAACAAGTCGATACAAATTACACGATTTTTTTTTGCGAGTTCTGGAGCCATGCGTTTCCACATGCTACTGTTCTCTAAAAATCCGTGAAGTAAAATTATAGCAGTGCCTTTTCCTTGATCGCTAAAATATATAGGAGAGCCTTTGTGTTGTAAAATCATAATTAAGAATTATGGTGTAAAAATAATCGCTTCATTTTAAAATGAATAATTTTAAACTTTAAGTTTTTAACTATGTAAGCGTTTTATGGCAGAAAAAGCTTTGTTTACATAACCTTCTTCTACCAACACGGTAAATTCGTTTGTGGTTGAAACCACTTCGTAAAGCGTGATACCTTCCCAGGCCAAGCGCTTAAAAATCTGATAGTATAAACCTGCAATTTTAGTGTTATCTGCTGGTAAATTTATGCTTATTGCAGATAAATTATTTTGTAGCCCAATTTGGTTTTCATTTATAAAAAGACTTTCTATATGGTCTTGTTCAGAACTAGAAATCACAATGTTACTTTCATGAATCCCGCGTGTAAACGCATAAAATATATTCGATTTATCTCCTATTTTACGAATCACTTTGGCATGGCTTTCAAAAAGAGTAGTAGAATTTTTAAAGGTGTAGTTCGATAAATTCGAGCGTACCGTTATATCTCCTAAATTATTTAAAACCCTTTTTAATCGCACCGAATTTCCTAAATCTTTTGGTGGAGTGTAACGGCGTAAAGCCATCATAATAGCGCCAGATTTTACGGGTTTTCTAAGCATTTCTGTTATAGGGTCTACTAATTCGTTGGCTAAAGCCGAATAGTTTACAATGTTTCTAGAAATGGCTTCTTCTAAAAAAGGTTGTGCTAATAAAATTTCTTCTACACAAGAGGCTATAGTTCTCATTTGTTAATTATTTAACAATTTGTACAAATTTAGAACAAATTTTTCATTTTTATTTTAATTCATTTAACTCTGATTACATTTGAGCCTTTAAAACTATAAATTATGCTTGTATTAAAATTTGGTGGAACTTCTGTTGGGTCGGTAAAAAACATGACCAATGTTAAAAGTATCGTGTCGGAAGGTGGTAGAAAAGTTGTGGTGTTATCGGCAATGTCTGGGACTACAAATGCTCTAGTTGAAATTTCTAAAACAATTATTGAAGGGAATTCTCAAGAGGCTTTAAGTCTTGTTGAAACCTTATATAATAATTATGTTGTCGTGGTAAACGATTTGTTTTCGAAACAAGAATTTATCGACGAATCTTTACAGTATATAGACTCTGTTTTTGGAGAATTAAGAGGTTTAACCACTCAGCCAACAAACAAGTTGCTTTATAAAATAATCGTGTCTAAAGGAGAATTATTATCTACTTTCATGTTTAGTCGATTTTTACAACAAGACGGTATAAAAGCGACATTAATTTCGGCTTTCGATTTTATGCGTACAGATAGATTACAAGAGCCAGATTCATTTTATATTAAGCAAAATTTAGGACGTATTTTAAATGAAAATCTAGATACTGAAATTTTTATCACACAAGGATTTATTTGTTTAGATGCAGATGGTCAGATTTCGAATTTGGAACGTGGTGGAAGCGATTTTACAGCAAGTATAATTGGTGCAGCAGTAAAGGCTGAAGAGGTGCAGATTTGGACAGATATTGATGGGTTTCATAATAACGATCCAAGGTTTGTGCAAGACACCGATGCGATCTCGCATTTATCATTTGACGAAGCTGCTGAATTAGCTTACTTTGGAGCAAAAATTTTACATCCGCAAACAGTTATGCCTGTACGTGATTTAAAAATTCCTGTACGTATTAAAAATACGATGGAGCCAGCCGCTCATGGAACATTAATTGATGATTCTGCGGAAGGTGAAGGTATAAAAGCTATTGCTGCTATTGATGGTATTACAGCTATAAAAATTAAATCTGCACGTATGCTTCAAGCGTCTGGTTTCTTGAAAAAAGTATTCGAAATTTTTGAAAAATATCATACTTCAATAGATATGATTACAACATCGGAAATTGCAGTGTCTTTAACTATAGACGATGCTACGTTTTTGCAAGATATCGTATCTGAATTAGAAGAGTTTTCTAAAGTAGAAGTTGATAAACATAGAACCATTGTATGTTTGGTAGGAAACAATATAGTGCATCATCCAGATACGCATAAATTGTTTCAAATTTTACAAGATATAAATATCAGAATGATCTCTTATGGAGGAAGTAATAATAACATTTCATTGTTAATAAATACAAGTGATAAATTAGAAACGCTTCAGAAATTACACCGTTATGTTTTTGAAACTGTAGTGGTATAAATAAGTAAATTAAATTAGAAAATGAGGTATAGAAAAGCTGTTGAAAAAGACATGAAACCTGTCGCTGAATTATTTAATTCTTATCGCGTTTTTTATGGAAAAAAGTCAGCTTTTGAAGCTGCTGAAGAATTTATATATGAAAGGTTGAATAATAGCGACTCCGAGATTTTTGTTGCTGAGAATGGAGATGGTAATTTAGTTGGTTTTGTTCAACTGTATCCTTTGTTTTCTTCGACTAGAATGGAGAAATTATGGTTATTAAATGATTTGTTTGTAAACCCAGATTTTAGAGGAAAAGGTGTGTCTATAAGTTTAATTGAAAAAGCTAAAAATCTAGTTCGAGAAACTAATGCTTGCGGAATGTTTTTAGAGACATCGAAATCAAATTTAATAGGAAATAAATTATATCCTAAAACAGGTTTTGAATTGAATAACGACTCTAATTATTACGAGTGGAATAAAAGCTAAAAATGAAATATTTGTAACCGTTTGAAACACCATAAACTTTAAAAATAATATTGACAAAAAATAGTGATTAGATTAATTATAGTTTAAAAAAACGACACTTTTAAAAGTGTCGTTTTTTTTGTGAATTTTTATTATTTAAAAGTATAACCAATTCTTAAATGAAGATTAATAGCGGCTTCTGTATCGTTGCCGTAATAGTAGTCGTTTGAGTCTGGTAAATAGTGAATAACTCCAAGTCCAATTCCGGTTTCGTAATTAAAATTTTTGCCGATATTTCTGCGAATTCCCCATGTAGGAATTACAGATATACTACTTAAAACAGAGAGGTTATCTTCGTTTGAAATTACAAACCAATCCGGACGGTAACTTGTATTTAGACTCACGTAATTTCCGCTATTGTGATCTATGCGTTTCTGTTTTGTATTACGTTTTTTTAAGTTGTAATACCAGCGCGGTTCTAAAGTAATTACGGGGGTCATAAGAAAACCGAAGTCATTATAGTAACTCGAAAAAATACCGCCTTCTAAGCCAATTTCACTGCGTAATGCGATGCTGTTAGATAATCTGGCTTCGTTGCTTGCAAAAATGCCGGGAACCCCCAGTTGAACATTAAAAATAGACTTTTCTACTGATGGAGCTTGTGAATACCCGTATAGAGAAATAAAGAAAAAAGATAAAGCGATAAGGAGGTTTTTCATAACGGTAATGATTTCGTATTAATTGATTTACAGCCGACCAAATATCATAAAAAAAAGCAGAACTTATAATTAAGTTCTGCTTTAAATGTTTTGATGTGTTTTTTTATTAAGAATTCATAAGTGATTCTATTTCATCAGCATCAATAGGAATGTTTCTCATTAAATTAAAAGGATCTCCGTTTTCTTGAATAACAACATCGTCTTCTAAACGAATTCCAAATTTTTCATCTGGAATATATATCCCTGGTTCAACAGTAAAAACCATATTGGCTTTCATTGGTTCTGTAAGAATTCCGTAATCGTGAGTGTCTAATCCCATATTGTGAGATGTACCGTGCATAAAATATTTTTTATATGCTGGCCATTCAGGGTCTTCGTTTTGTACATCGGCTTTGTCTAATAAACCAAGTCCGAGTAATTCCGAAGTCATAATTTTTCCAACTTCTTTATGGTATTCTCCCCAGATATTTCCAGGAGTAAGCATTTTTGTAGCTTCGTCTTTAACGCGATTTACAGCCTTATAAACAGCTTTTTGTCTGTCAGTAAATGTTCCTGAAACAGGAATAGTACGTGTCATGTCCGAAGAGTAATTTGCATATTCTGCTCCAACATCAAGTAGAATTAAATCGCCTGCTTTACATTCTAAATTATTTTCAATATAATGTAACACATTTGCGCTATTTCCGGAAGCTACAATTGGTGTGTATGCAAATCCTTTAGAACGGTTATTTAAAAATTCGTGCATAAATTCCGCTTCAATATTGTATTCCATAACACCTGGTTTCACAAAATTTAAAATGCGACGGAATCCTTTTTCTGTAATATTACAAGCTTCTTGAATTAAATCAATTTCAATTGGATTTTTTATAGAACGTAAACGCTGCAGAATCGAATTGCTTTTGGCAACGCTATGTGCTGGATATTTTTCTCTTAACCATTTATTGAATCTGTCTTCGCGAGTTTCAGTTTCTACATTTGCTCTGTAATGTTCATTAGTATTTATATATACCGTTTCGCATTGCGTCATGATTTCTTTAAAAACACGTTCGAAATCTTGTAACCAATACACTGTTTTAATTCCCGAAGTTTTAAACGCTGCTTCTTTGTCTAGTTTGGCACCTTCCCAAATTGCAATATGTTCGTTGGTTTCTGTTAAAAATAGAATTTCACGATGTTTCGGATTTGGGCAATCTGGAAACAAAACTAAAAGACTGCTTTCTTGGTCTACGCCACTTAAGTAAAAAATATTTCGATCTTGCTGAAAAGGTAAAGCGCTATCTGCTCCTATAGGGTAGACGTCGTTTGAGTTGAAAACAGCTAAACTGCTGGGTTTCATTTTAGCAGTAAAATGTGCTCTATTTTGTGTAAATAAATCTGAATTTATGTGATGGTATTTCATTTCAATTGAAGTTTAAATGAGATGTTTTTTCAAAATTACATATATAACAGGTCTTGGTGTAAATTGAAACCTTAAATTGATGTTAAAGATTATTACATGTCTTTTAATTTAGCATCTAAGTATTTGTACTAATATATTATCTACGTATTTATTCGAATTGGTGTTTTATAGGGTAAATTTAGACTTTGCGTTAAAGGTGAAAAATATTTCTTTTTGGTTCAACGTTTGAATTGAATAAAATAAAATCATAATAAGCTATCAATAAGGGTTTTATGTAAGTTCTTTAAAATGGTTCTAAATTTAAATTAAAGTGCTTCAGATTTTGCCTATAACACTATTCTAGTTTAAATTTGTTAGGATAAAACTAACATTAAAAAATAATGAGCGGAATTCTAAATTCGTCGATTGGAAGAAAATTTGCCATGGCACTTTCGGCACTCTTCCTAATGATTTTTGTACTACAACATTTTGTAATTAACCTATTATCTGTCATTAGTCCAGATACCTTTAACGAAGTATCTCACTTTATGGGGACATTTTGGGTAATTCAATATGTAATTCAACCTATTTTAATTATTGGTGTTATTTTTCACTTTGTAATGGGGTTTGTATTAGAAATCAGAAACAACAAAGCAAACGGTATTAAGTATGCCAAAAACAATGGTGCTGCTAATTCTACTTGGATGAGTAGAAACATGATTTGGAGTGGAGGGTTTATCCTTGCATTCTTGGTTATACATTTTATCGATTTCTGGATTCCAGAGATAAATACAAAGTATATAGTTGGTGACATGTCCGGTTTGCACAATGGGGAGTTTAGATACTTTCATGAACTACAAGAAAAATTTGTTCCGCTTTGGCGAGTAGCTCTTTACTGTGTGGGTTTTGTGTTTTTAGCACTTCACTTATTACATGGATTTAGTTCTGCATTTCAATCTGTAGGAGCAAATAATAAATATACAAAAGGATTAAAGGGATTTGGAAAAGCGTATGCAATCATCATTCCACTAGGATTCATTTTTATTGCATTGTTTCATCACTTTAATCACTAAAAAATATCTAATATGGCTTTAGATTCAAAAGTACCAGTAGGTCCAATTAAAGATAAATGGACAGACTATAAAAATCATATAAATCTTGTAAACCCTGCTAACAAACGTAATATCGATATTATTGTTGTGGGTACAGGTTTAGCAGGAGGTTCGGCAGCAGCAACGTTAGCCGAATTAGGATATAATGTAAAAGCATTTGCTTACCAAGATTCTCCTCGTAGAGCGCATTCAATTGCAGCGCAAGGTGGAATTAATGCAGCAAAAAATTACATGGGAGATGGTGATTCTAATTACCGTCTTTTTTACGATACTGTAAAAGGTGGAGATTATCGTTCTCGCGAAGCAAACGTTCACCGTTTAGCTGAGGTTTCTGGTAATATTATCGACCAATGTGTGGCTCAAGGAGTTCCTTTTGCACGTGATTACGGTGGATTATTAGATAACCGTTCGTTTGGAGGTGTATTAGTATCTAGAACATTTTATGCTAAAGGACAAACAGGACAACAATTATTGTTAGGAGCATATTCTGCAATGAACCGTCAGATTGCACGTGGAAAGATTGAAATGTTTAATCGTCACGAAATGTTAGACGTTGTAAAAGTTGGTGGAAAAGCTAGGGGTATTATCGCTCGTAACTTAATTACTGGTGAAATTGAACGTCACTCTGCGCATGCTGTTGTAATCGCAACAGGTGGATACGGAAATGTATATTTCCTTTCTACAAATGCAATGGGATCTAACGTTACTGCAGCTTGGAAAATTCATAAAAAAGGAGCGTATTTCGCGAATCCTTGTTATACACAAATTCACCCAACATGTATTCCGCGTTCGGGAGATTATCAGTCTAAATTAACATTGATGTCTGAGTCTTTACGTAACGATGGTCGTATTTGGGTACCTGCTAAATTAGAAGATGCAAAAGCGATTCAACAAGGGAAATTAAAACCTATTGATATTGCAGAAGCAGATAGAGATTATTACTTAGAAAGACGTTATCCAGCGTTTGGTAACTTAGTACCTCGTGATGTTGCTTCGAGAGCTGCAAAAGAACGTTGTGATGCTGGTTTTGGTGTTAATGCTACAGGAGAAGCTGTATATTTAGATTTTGCTTTTGCAATTAACCGTTATGGAATAGAGCAAACAAAAATTCATAATATTTCTAATGCATCTCCGGAAAAAATATACGAATTAGGACAAGCTATTGTAGAAGAAAAATACGGTAACCTATTTCAAATGTATGAGAAAATCGTTGATGAGAATCCATACAAAACACCAATGATGATTTACCCAGCAACGCACTACACAATGGGTGGTGTTTGGGTTGATTATAACTTAATGACTACGGTTGAAGGTCTTTACTGTATTGGTGAAGCAAACTTCTCAGATCACGGAGCAAACAGACTTGGAGCTTCGGCTTTAATGCAAGGTTTAGCCGATGGTTATTTCGTATTGCCTTATACTATTGGGGATTATTTATCTCATGATATTAGAACAGGAAAAATTCCAACTAATACTCCAGAATTTGATGCTGTTGAAAAAGAAGTAACAGATCGTATCGATTTCTTTGTGAATAACAAGGGAACAAAATCTGTAGATTATTTCCACAAGAAACTTGGAAAAGTAATGTGGGATAAAGTAGGAATGTCTCGAAATGCACAAGGTTTAACAGAAGCTATGGCCGAAATTAAAGCCATTCGTGAAGAGTTTTGGAAAGAAGTTATGGTTCCTGGAACTGCTAACGAAATGAACCCTGAATTAGAAAAAGCAGGACGTGTTGCAGATTTCTTAGAATTAGGAGAATTGTTCGCAAAAGATGCTTTAGTAAGAGCAGAATCTTGTGGAGGACACTTTAGAGAAGAATCTGTAGAATTAGACGGCGAGCAAAAAGGTGAAGCAAAACGTGACGATGTTAACTTCGCGTTTGTATCAGCTTGGGAATACAAAGGAGAACCTGCAGATGCGGTTTTACATAAAGAAGAATTAGAATTTAAAGATATTGAACTGAAACAGCGTTCATACAAATAAGATTGACATTATGGATAATATGAATCTAACGCTTAAAATTTGGAGACAAAAAGACTCAAGTACAAAGGGTCAAATGGTCGATTATAAAGTAACTGATATTTCAGAACATATGTCTTTTCTTGAAATGATGGATGTTTTAAACGAACAATTAGTAAACTCTGGTGAAGAGCCAGTAGCTTTCGATCATGATTGTCGTGAAGGAATTTGTGGTATGTGTTCGCTATATATTAATGGTGAAGCTCATGGTCCAGACCGTGGAATCACAACATGCCAATTACACATGAGAATGTTTAAAGATGGCGATACCATTACTATCGAGCCATGGAGAGCCGCAGCTTTTCCTGTTATTAAAGATTTAATTGTAGATAGAATGGCTTTCGAGCGTATTCAGCAAGCAGGAGGTTATATTTCTGTAAACACGTCTGGAAATACACAAGATGCAAACTCAATTCCAATTTCAAAACACGCCGCAGATGAAGCTATGGATGCTGCAATGTGCATTGGTTGTGGGGCTTGTGTTGCAAGTTGTAAAAACTCGTCTGCAATGTTATTTGTAGGTGCAAAAGTATCTCAATATGCATTATTGCCTCAAGGTCAAGTTGAAGCTGCAGATCGTGTTAGGAATATGGTAGCTCAAATGGATATTGAAGGTTTCGGAAACTGTACAAATACAGGAGCTTGTGAAGTAGAATGTCCTAAAGGGATTTCTTTAGAGAATATTGCACGTATGAATCGTGAATATTTAAAAGCGACATTATAAGGTTAATTAAAACGTTTTAAATTAGTATAATATTAAGAATCCCAAGCACACAGCTTGGGATTTTTTGTTTAGTTTTATTCGTTTTTAATTTATTACATGCATAAGATGAAATCTCCTATTACTTTTTATAAAGAACAATCTGAACGACATCAGGTAAAAGCTACGGCCTTAAATAAACAAATGCGCCTTCTAAGTGTTTTACGTTTATTGGTGTTTTTGGGAGCAGCCTACGGTATGTATTTAACGTTCTCGAATTGGCAGATTGCTGTTGCTATTGCAGTTGTGGGAATTGCTTTATTTCTGTTTTTATTGTTGAAGTATACCAACATTAAGCAACAACGGAATTTAGAAAAAGCAATTGTTGCTATTAATGAAGATGAAATAAAAATTAAAAATGAAGGTTTCTTCGATCGTGCAGATGGTTCAGAATTTCAAGATCCGTTGCACGAATATTGTTTAGATATCGATTTATTCGGGAGAGGTTCCTTTTTTCAGAATATAAATAGAACCTACATAAAAGAAGGCGCTCATAAGCTTTCTGAGGCACTTAAAGCAAATGATATTAATCATATAAAGTCACGTCAACAAGCGATAAAAGAGCTGTCTGATAAGGCGATTTGGAGACAAAATTATAGTGCCATCGCGAGTTTAATTGAGGTAGAAACCCCAGCTAAAAGTATTAATGCTTGGTTGTTTAATTATCAGCCAAAATTTAAATCTTTTTTAAAAGTATTACCTTGGATTTTTACAGTAGTCACTCTTGTGATTTTTGCCTTTGTGTATGTAAATATGGTGTCTGCAAATTTGTTAGGAATTTGGTTGCTAATAGGTTTAGTGACTACTGGATTTTATTTAAAATCGATTAATATAATAGCTTCACAAACCGAAAAATTAAAAGAAACGTTTAAACAATATTCGGCCTTATTAGATAAAATAGAACAAGAAACATTTCAATCTGAATTATTGATTGAAAAACAAAATATGATTACCCAAGACCACGAGAAAGCTTCAGAAATATTTTCTGAATTATCACGATTATTAGACCGTTTAGATAATAGAAATAATTTAATCTCGGCTATTTTCGGAAATGGTTTTTTTCTGTTAGATATTAAAAATGCGTATGCTATCGAGCAATGGATTAAAAAATATTCGCACAAAACCACAGATTGGTTCGATGTGATTTCATTTTTCGATGCTTACAATTCTTTAGGAAATTATACCTTCAATAATCCTGAATTTATATTCCCTGAAATTAATAAAAACGAGGATGTTATTTTGGCTAAAAATTTAGGTCATCCGTTGTTAAAAATGGCTAAGCGTGTCGATAATAATTTCAATATTAAAAATGAAGAATTCTTTATTATTACGGGCGCAAATATGGCAGGGAAAAGTACGTTTCTTAGAACGGTTTCGCTTCATATCGTCATGGCGAATGTTGGACTTCCAGTATGTGCCGAAACCAGTTTTTATAATCCGATAAAGTTAATTACAAGTATGCGCACAAGTGATTCGTTAACCGACGATAGTTCGTACTTCTTTTCAGAATTAACGCGTTTAAAATACATTGTAGATGCGATTCAAACCGATCGTTATTTTATTGTTCTAGATGAAATTTTAAAAGGAACTAATAGTACAGATAAAGCGATTGGTTCGCGTAAGTTTGTCGAGAAATTAGTAGCCTCGAATGCAACTGGAATTATTGCAACTCACGACTTGAGTTTATGTGAAATTTCAGAAGAATTATCAGAAGTGAAAAACTATTATTTCGATGCTGAAATTATTAATGACGAACTCCATTTTGACTATACATTTAAAGATGGAATTTGCCAGAATATGAATGCTAGTTTTTTACTTAAAAAGATGGAAATAATTTAGGGGAGAATCTAGATCGCTTTGCTATTAGAATCAAGAATCAAGACTGTTTTTAGGTTAGTTTAAAAATTAGTTTTCAATTTTAGTTATTCATGAATTCATGGGCTTTATTAAATAGTATATTATTAATTAAAACACGCCGTCAAACTGAATTTATTTACAGTGTCACACAAGTAGCTAAATACACAGTTTAAAAGTCCTAATAATGAGATCCTGAAACGAGTTCAGGATGACGTTCAACCAAAGAGTAAGGAGAGGGGTTCAAGTGCTCGATTTTTTTCTAACGTTCTTAAATACTCTTCATTAAGACGTCGTCAAACTGAATTCAGTTCAGTTTCACACAGGTAGCTAAATACGTAGTTTGAAAGTCCTAATAATGAGATCCTGTAACGAGTTCAGGATGACATACAACCAAAGTTTAAGAAAAGAGATTAAAGTATTAAATACTGTTTTTACGATTAAAGGAACTTTAACAATAAGTCTTCAAACTGAATTTGTTTAAAGTGGTAATACAACTATCTCAACGAAATAAATTAAAGACTCTTGCTTCAATAATACTAAATCTTTTTACTCTTTGGATTTTTTCGGTTTGAGAATAGTGAGATAATCTCGATTGAGTTTTCTCTTATTCTATAGTATAATGAATTGTGTTTTTCGATTACGGCTTTTCGTATTCCTTTTTTTCAAAGGAAGAAGGAAATATTTCTGGATTTTTCGAGATAATCTCTATAGTAGTATGGTCTAGTTTAGCAGCTAACTTTTTTAATTCTTTTTCGGTCCAATTAACTTCCAAATAATCAATTGTATATTTTAGCTCGGAAATAGCATGATCAGTCCAAAGAATTTTATAGCCACTTCTCATAGTGTTTTTTGACATTTGAATGAGAAGTTAGTTTGCCTTTTTCGGCATCTTCAATTCCTTTTTCTATAGAGTTTTGTTCTTCTTTAGAGATGGTATTCCACCAATCGGTTTTTTCTTTTTTTCTCAACTTCATTAATTTGTCAATCATAGATTGATCTTCCAAAGTGGAAAGCCATTGAATTAATTCAATTTTCTTATTTTGAAGATTTGTATCCATAACTTAAAGTTACAAATTTATTGGTCCGTTTTAGTTTTTTAGATGTGCTTTTTGGAGTTGAATACTAAAGGGCTAAATTTTAATTATCCATTTCCAAAAACTCTTCTAATTCTTCAACTGAAAAATTTTTCATTAAAATTTTTCCTTTAGAATCAAGTAGGTAATTTGAGGGAACAGAATTTATCATCAGCTTTTCGGAAAAAACAAGCTCTTTATCAAGATATTGATGCCATGGAAGGTCATGCTTCACTATCAAATCTTTCCAATCTTCAATGCCTTCATCTGTATCTATTGAAATTGCTATAACATCAAATTTTTCGCGTTTAGTGTTATTATAAATTTTTAAGATTTTCGGAAAATCTCTAATACATGGTCCGCAATAACTTCCCCAAAAATCGACTAAAATGTATTCCGAATTAAATGTGTCAAATGAAATGGCATGTTCCTTATCATCAAAATCAATTAAAGTCGCTTTTGGAAGTATTCCATTAACAGATGAAATACTAGAAATCTCCATTTTTGATTTTATTTGAGTTCCAGTATATGTTGCTTTCAACTCATCAGAAAGGTTTTCGAAGGCTGAATGATACATGTCCTTATAACCAAATATTGTAAAGTTTCTTGCTAACAACCACATGCCAACATAAGAATTGGGATTGCTTTTTATATAGTTTATTAAAATTTCATCTTTTTCATTCCATATACTACGCATCCTTAAACTTGAAATATTTTTTAAAGAATCTGATAATGAAATATTCCAGTTCGCTTTTAAAGCAAGATATTCGTTATTTAGTTTTTCTTCTAATGGTAAATATGTCTTAAGATATTCTTCATTAGTACTTGAGTTTATTATCTCAGGAGTGATATTCATGTCCAAAGAGTCTAATTGAACTGATTGAACCTTATTTTCTAAAAAAAACAATCCGGAAAAATCCCGGGTGTTAGTAGCAAAATAAAAGGGGTGTGGATATGCAAGATCCCCTTCCATAGTAAAATTATTATTTATAATACTAGTCATTTCCTTTCCAAACTCGTATTGATAAAAGTCACCTAATATAAATCCATTAGCTAAAGCAATAGAATCTCCTTCTTTAGCTTTTAAAACGCCATTTAATGTGTAATTATTTTTCTCTTGACCTAGACATTTACCAGTAGCCAATACAGATATAAAAACTAAACTCAATAATACATACTTTTTTATCATATTTTTTTATTTTTCTTTTGTGGACTAGGTAGAATCACAACCTAATATTTTGATATTTATAATTTTACATATCATTTTTGTAAAACAAATAGCCTTATTTTTCAGTTATCCGTTTTGGGGTTTAATCTCAAGTCCTTCTAATTTTTCAAACCAGTTTGGACCATCTATATTCATTTTTAGAGGTCAGTATATAAATACTTATCTTTAAACCTAAGAAACACATTAAAACATGAACATATTTACAGGTCAAAATCTTCTAGAGTTTTCTGATCGATTTAAAACCGACCTTGATTGTAA
>NZ_JAWQUN010000015.1:0-100010 GCF_033447105.1 Formosa sejongensis | reverse complement strand
GTTTTAGAATAAATCGTTCGCAAAGTAAGAACACAATATTCAATAACTTAATAACAAAAATGGTCGATAGAGATAAAATATATCAAACTAAATTAATAAGTAACTAACTACTGACCTCTAAAAGTTTAATAAAACTTAAGCGTAAGGAAACTGAAATAGCGAAAAAATCAGAATATTTTCAAAAAGAGCAAAAGGCATTGATTAAAAAGGCTAAAGAATTTGCACTGATCAATCCTGATACAATTGAAAAAGATGCATTAAGAGAATTAAACAATGTCGTAAAAGGTGTAATCATTGAAGCTGGTTCAGGACTTGAAAGAGAAAAACTAGAAAAAGAAAGGAACATTATTAAAAGAAAAATTAAAAACTTAAAAGATTTTACTAATGAATATTCCTCTTTTAAAAAGAATCTGACAGAAATTGAAGATAGCCTTAAACCGATAGATTTTATAAAAAAGGAAACAGGGGTAATTGAATCAGATAGTTTCAACACTTTAATTTCACAATTATCTAAAGAATTAACTGAAATAAAAGAAGCTAGAAAAACAAAAACTCCAATTGACAAACAAGTTCTAGATGAAATCTCTTTGTTAAATTATCAATTGACTACAATTGAATCTAAATTAGAATCTTTACCAATAGAAAACAAAATTTTTGAGAATGATAGAAATAAATATATGTTTATTGGTGAGGTTAAAGCTAAAATAAACTTATATACTAAATCAGATTCTTCCCCAACGGCTTCAATAGAGAAAGATATCAAAAAAATTGAAGAAGAACTTGAATCAATTACTATAGATGATACAGAAATAAAAAGAGAATTGACAATTAAATTAATTGAGGAAGTTATTAGAGAATATATGATTACTGTTGGTAATGCAATGGAAAATTATAAAGGTTTTTTACCCGAATTTGATTATAAAGAAAAGTCATTAAAATTAAGGAAACCAAAATCAACATTTTATGAAAATGTTGGTAGTAGTTCAAACCATATGTTCTTACATCTTTTTTTCTCACTAGCAATGCAAGAGATTATTTTCAAAAACAAATCACCTTATGTAGCACCATTAATTATAATTGACCAACCAAGTAGGCCATATTATGGTGATGATGGTTTTAGAAAAGCAGATGAAGACCAAAGTGATGATTTTAAAATCACCCAAGCTTTTAAGTTACTAGATAAATTCATTGCAGAACGAAATGAAAATAAAGGTGAATTTCAAATGATTGTTTTTGAGCATATTTCTAAGAATCTGTTTAAAGACATGGAAAACGTTCATCTTGTAGATAGTGAATTTAGGAATGGGAATGCTCTAATTCCAGCAGAGATGTTGTAGAATAAAGCTATTTTATCCAATCCACAGGTCTCACATTTATTCCCTAAATTAGAAGATTAATCCCACAAATAACTACCAAAACAACCTCTACATTTATGAAAAATAACCTACTCCTAATTCTAATATTTTCAGTTTCAATAGTGAGTTGTTCTTCTTTAAAACGATTAAAAACGGTAACTCAAGGCGATGTTAAACAAGAGCATTATTTTGAAGAAATCCCGTTTAAATACATTAAAAATCAAATTGTATTGGAGGTTTCTATTGATGGGAATGCCTATAATTTTATATTCGATACGGGTAACGATTTAACCGTGATAGATTATAGTGTATTGGAAGCGATTCATTATGAGTCGAATAACGTAAATGGCGAAATTTCCGATTCTAATGGTATTAGCCGTGAAAGTAAATATGTCTCTATCGACGACTTAAAAATAGGAAACATCAACTTTCTAGATACGGGTGCATACACTTCTGATCTTTCTCATTTTTATCAGTTTTTAGGAAAAGATAGTTACTCAGGCATTATCGGGAGTAATCTTATGCGGAAAGCAAAATGGCAAATCGATTACAAAAACAAAGTCATTCGATTATCCGATAATATGGACCATTTCAAGATTAGTACTGAAGCACTTATTTTTAAGACTAATTCTGGAAAATATGGAGATGCAGAAATAAAAATCAAATTAAATACAACTGAAAACAAGTATACGTTCGATACAGGATATAGCGGATTTGTAAGTGCCCAGTTATCGACCTTCAATACTCTAAATGCAAATAATACAATTCCGTATATAACCACTACAGGTATAAATAGTATTGGTGCGAATGGCATCATGACAAATATAAAATATAGCACTTTACTTTCTATTCAGTTACTAGATATTTTAAATGCTACAGAGCAACTTGTCACGTTTGCCGAAGGCGATTCAAATGTATTAGGGAATTCTTTTTTCGAGAAATTTACAGTTACCTTGGATTGGAATAATGAAAAGTTTTATCTAGACCAAAATGACCAATTTGAACCTTCAATATTAGAAGAATATCAAGTGTTTTTTCATCCCGATTACCTGAAAAATCAGATTATAATATACGGTTACGAAAATAATTATGTGTTGGACAAACCTATAGCAATAGGAACACAGATTTTAGCGATTGATGGTGTAGATGTTTCACATTTAGATACACAAGCGCTACATACGTATTGGACAAACAGAAATTTTGCAAAGACGATAGAAATTGAAGTCAACGAAAATGGGACGTCAAGAACAGTGCTTTTAACAGAAAAACAATTGCTTCCGAAGTAAATGCGTCCGCAGTATATTTCTAATTCCATTTAACGACTCACGATATACGTACTAAACCATTTTCTTATTTTATTTTTCGTTTGTAATGTTTACATTCGTTTTTTTACAGCGCATACAACACAAGAGTTTATTTAATACCATAGGGACACGTGAATTTTAAAGACATCATTGAAGACAGCTACCACAACGTTAAAAATATAACGAATGAAGGGCATTTAGCGGCTTATATTCCAGAATTAGCTCGTGTAGATCCTGAGAAATTTGGAGTACACATTTCTACAATGGATCATCAAAATTTTGGAATGGGAGATTGGGAAGAACGATTCTCGATTCAGAGTATTGCCAAAGTATTGTCGCTCACTTTAGCGTATAGTCGACTGGGAGCAAAAATTTGGGAACGCGTAGATGTCGAACCTTCTGGAAATGCTTTTAATTCGCTATTGCAATTGGAAGTAGAACATGGCATACCTAGAAATCCGTTTATTAATGCTGGTGCGTTGGTGATTTCTGATATTTTATTGAGTGAGTTAGAGAATCCAAAAGAAGAATTTTTAGCTTTTGTAAGGAGTATTTCTAATAATGCAGAAATTAACTATTCTAGTGTGATTGCGGAGTCTGAAAAAAAAGTAGGATATGGAAACATCGCTTTATGTAATTTTATTAAATCCTTGGGAAACATAAAAAATGAACCTACGGATGTGCTTGATTTCTATTTTAATCTGTGCTCACTGGAAATGAATTGCAAAGAACTTTCTGAACTCTTTTTATTCTTAACAAATAATGGTCGCAGACCAACAGATCAATACCAGATACTTACAGAAACTCAATCGAAACGTATAAATGCACTCATGCAAACCTGTGGGTTTTACGACGAGTCTGGGGAATTTGCGTTTAGAGTAGGTTTACCAGGAAAAAGTGGTGTTGGCGGAGGTATTATCGCAGTGCATCCAGATAAATATGCTATTGCTGTTTGGAGTCCGAAATTAAATAAAAAAGGGAATTCGTATAAGGGTATGAAGTTTCTAGAAGAGTTTACCACTGTGAGTAAACTATCTATATTTTAAGACTATTGTAATGAAAAATACGTTCAAAGAAACCTAGTCCAGATCTTTAATATAAATATCAAACTCAAAATGAATACTAATTTCCCTGTTTTAGAATCCGAAAGAATCCTTTTAAGACCATTTGTCAATTCAGATTTAGAACATGTTTTTAAGGGACTTTCTCATCCCGAGATTATAAAATATTATGGTATTAGTTTTAAAAGTTTAGAAGCAACTAAAGAACAAATGCAATGGTTTTCCGATCTTGAAAAAAATGAAACCGGTATATGGTGGGCCGTTTGCTCTAAGGTTAATGGTGAATTTTTAGGTGCTGGAGGTTTAAACGATTTAAGCAAAGCTCATAAAAAAGCGGAAATCGGATTTTGGTTATTAGCGGAACACTGGGGAAAAGGATTTATGACTGAAACTATTCCCCTTATTTTAAATTACGCTTTTAATACTAAGGGGCTGCATAGAATTGAGGGATTTGTTGAAACTGAAAATACCAATTGTAAAAATGCGCTTTCAAAACTGAAATTCAATTTAGAAGGAACCATGATAGACTGTGAAATTAAAAATGGCGAATTTATTAGTTTAGATATATATTCTAAATTGAATACTCAGTAACGTCTTAGAATAAAATAGCATTGAAATACTAATAGTGTCCTTTTTTATATGATAAAAAGCTCTGCATATTTAACGCAGATTAGACGTATTTACAAGCGTGTTAAAATATTGGAGAACAATAAGGGATTGTAAACACCTAGACCTCTAACTAGTGTAGTTTTAATGTTTTTCGGCGTAATTAAATTTATTAAAATTTTCAGGAATCTCATTCGTAACGTCGAGTCTGTTAGACGTAACTGTCGGTTTAATTTTAATTATTTTGGTGTCTTTATCAACTATTACGGTGTGGTTACTAGACATTTTTACAAAATCTATATGAAGCAGTTTAAATTCATATTGTCCAGGTTTAAAGTTAATAATTACGTACTCGCTAGGTCTAATTTGTCCTAGCTGTTTGTTATCTATCCAAACATTTAATCTTGCCGTATTATCCAATTTATGCAAAATATCTGCACTATTATAAATCAGAATTTGTCCGTTGCCCAACTGGTCGATATCGACATTTTCTATATCCGTTTTAACAAATGTGTATTCAGAAGTAATTGGTTTTAAAGCACAAGAATGTAGTAGAAAAAAAATTGAAAGAAGAAGAGGTTTGATTATTTTCATAAATGTCGTCTTACGGACGTGTGTTAATTTTTATTTTTTTTACTGAATGGTGGTTTGTGAATTTTTATTCTATAGGAGTCGCACTGTTAGATTGATTTAAGATTCATAACACTAAAAATTAAATAGTTCCTGCAAAGCGGCTTTTTAACAAATTGAGTTTAAATCGAAAGTGATTACATCAGCCTTATATCGACTGAAAAACTAAGATTAAAAATAGTAAATTTTAGAAGATGTTGTTACTGTATATTACTTAATTATTCATACCAATATCGAACCCTTGGAGCATAAAATTAAAAAACCTTCCCAATCTAAAACAATCCAAATAATAGGGATGAATAATAACACAGTTACAATATAAATATTGGCTTTGTGTTCTTTCTTGGAGAGTTTATTTGTCGTGAAATACACTATTAAATAATATAAAAATAAGATACCAAAAAGAACGGCAAATAGGATTATTAAATCTCCCATGAAAAGTGATACAAGGGTTAATACGCCTAATATGATTAATACTATTTTAGTGATTCGTTTAATAGTAGGCATTGGGTAGATTAAGGATATGAGTGCTATTAATGTCTAGGACTACGGAAATAGGTGAAGTGCTGTTATGATTTAATCATTTTGAAGTGAGAGCTTCTGGGTGCTTAATTTGGTTTCAAATTCTGATAAAGCCATCCAAATGGATTCTATTTCGGGCCATACAGCATCATTAAAATCGGTATCTGTATTTGTTAGGACAAGTTTTCCTAGGTCTGTTTTAGGATTGAAATACATAGCTGTCATTACGCCTGGATCAGATCCATTATGACCCACTAAATTTTCTTTAATACCAAAAAATCCATCTCTAAATTCCATAAAAACACCAACTATTTTATCTTGATCAGGATTGTTAAATTGTTTAATCTCAAACAGCGTTTTATAACTCTGGGCAGTTAACAATGTGCCTTTACCTTTATAGCCTTTAATGAATTCTGATAAGAGTAAACCTAAGTCTTTACTAGAGGTAATAAATCCGCCATCTGCAAAGGTAATAAGAGAATAACCTGCTACAGTCATCGTTTTAGTTACAAATAATTCAGAACGTTTTGTACTGTCAATATCCGCGTTAGACCAACCAGAATTAGTCATTTTTAAGGGCTTTAAAATATTGTCTATGGTAAATGATTGATAATCTTTTCCGGTAGCATTTGCAATCACTTGTGCACAAAGTGCCGCGGCGATATTCGAATATTCCCTAGCTTCTCCGGGTTTAGATTTTAAAAAAGTATCTTCAGTGTACCAAATCCCATCTTCCGATAAGCTATTCTGAAAAAAGGCTAAAGGTGAGATTTTAGTGTTTGGCTGATTAAAATATTCGAATACACCTTCATCTTCTTCGTGTTCAGATTTATCTAAAACATACGATTTTGAATAGATTTCATCAAGATCTGTAATAGATGAGGTATGATATGCCAGGTGTTTGATTAAAATAGGAATTTCTGGATAATTAGGATTTACAATTTTAAAAGGTAAGTAATCGTTAATCGGATCATTAATATTTAAAGCTCCTAATTCTTGCGCCTGCAGTAACGCTATCCCAATTAATGTTTTAGAAATGGAAGCAATGTTTTGAATACTAGAAGACGTATAAGGATGCTTTTTCTCAATATCTGTAAATCCAAATCCATTATCGTAAATCAATCCGTTTTCATTTACCACAGCTACCGAAAATCCCATTATAGCATCTTGTTTATAGACCGAATTTAGGTGTTTAGCTAAGGAGTCCTGTAATGCCGAAATATCTTGTTTCTTATTTGTAGTGACCTTGTTTTGTTGTTTACAAGACAATAAAAATGTGGTAAATATTAAAATTAAAAAGATGTGTTTCATGTCTTGTTGTGGAATGTTTTTGGTTTTTAATGCCTTTAAAGAGAAGTTGTAATCAAGAAATTTTATAGTCTCCAAAGCTTACCTTTTTGTTATATTAAAGGTGAGTAATTAATATAAATCTTTAAGATTTCACCTTTTCTCCCCATTCGGTCCAAGATCCATCATAAACGGCTTTAGCGTTTTTTAATATCCCTTCTGTTGCTAAATACACCACACAAGCTGTAATTCCAGAACCACAACTAAACACAACATTTCTATGCTCTTCTTCTAAGAAATTGAATAGTTGTTTTATGTTTTCTTCAGTTTCAAATTTTCCGTCCTTTAGAACTTTTGTATATGGTAAATTAATAGAGTTTTCAATATTTCCACTTCTAAGTCCTTCACGAGGTTCTTCAGATAAACCATTAAATCGGTCCTCTGAACGCACATCTATAATGAGTTCTTTTTTAGAAGATAAATTATTGAAAATAGCATCGAATTTTCTAACCATAACAGGATCCAATTTGGCTTGAAAGTCTCCTTTTAAATAGTCTTTTGTTGATTTTTTTTCGGAAGGGAAATCTTTTTTTATCCATTCAGGTAAGCCACCGTCCAAAACATAAACGGCTTTATGTCCCATAGATTTAAATAACCACCAAACTCTCGGACTAGAATAAATGCCATTAGCATCGTAGACCACTATAATACTATCATTATTAATTCCCAGATTTTGCGCTTCTTTTTCAAATTGCGCTTTTTCAGGATAAGCCGTAGGGAATGCATTTGTTAAATCACTGAATTTAAACTTTAGGTCGAAAAATCGAGCGTTTGGAATTTGAATATCCTGAATTTCTACAGGTTGTTTAAGAAGTTGATTTTTTAGGGTACAGTCTAAAATGACTAAATTTTCAGTGCTCAGGTGGCTATTTAGCCATTCAACAGTTACTATAGATGGATTCATTTTACTGATTTTATAAAATTAGAAACCACTAAAATACAATTTATGACTTAATCTGAAGTGTTGAAATTATCCATTATAACATTTTAATGTCACGGTTTTTTATTTTAATTCGAGTTTGTCTATGCGGTTTCCAATAGTAAATGCTTTCATTTCTGATTCAAGATTATCAAAATCTATTTGCTTTACTTTTTTAATGATTTCACCATCTTTCATTAGGAATATTTCATCACATGTATCTGCTAAAGTCGAAAAGATATGAGATGAAATAATTATCGTTTTATCTAAATTTTTAAGCTTTTTTATAATTTCAGTAATCATTAAATTACTTTGAATATCTACGCCGTTAAAGGGTTCGTCTAGAATAAATACAGCATTGTCTTGTAAAAGTATAGCTGTTAATGCCAATTTCTTTTTCATGCCAGTAGAGTAGGTGGAAGCGTACTGATTTAGCGGTAAATCAAATATATTTCGTTCTTCGATATTTGTCAGTGTAATTTGTCTAGAATTCGCTAAAAGTTGAATATATTCTTTTCCTGTAATTTTTGAGAAAAAAAACGGTTCTGTAAGTAACAGTCCTAGGTGATTTTTTAACGGATTAAGATGTGATGCGATTTTACCTTCGAAGGATTCTAGTCCTGCAAGGCATCGAAACAAGGTGGTTTTTCCTGCGCCATTTTCTCCAACAATACCGTATACATTCCCTTTTTTTATGTCTAAATTAATGTTATTAAGCACTTGGTTTTTTCCATAAGACTTCGATAAATTTTTAATTATAATCATTTTAAAACGGTGTTTAATTTTTTTATGGATTGCGAATAAAAGAGCGGAATTATAACAAATAACATAGGAGGAAACATTATGCTGATAGCTATTAAAATGCCTTGAGATATGTTCATCTCCTTAGGGAAACTTGAATATTTAGCAAAAATCAAGGTGATAAGATAAGCATGACATAAAAGAAAAAACACAAGTAATATAGAGATTTCATGAACAAAACAAATACATAAAGCAATTAGAATAGGCAGGCATAAAATAGTAAAATACGTTAAACAGGTTTTTGTTTTTTCAAATAAAAAATCTTTAGCAGATACGTTGAAGTTCCACACAAAATACTCGTGTTCTATTTTAGAATAGTATGACAAACAAATTAAGGCAATCAGGATCATAGCAAATACGCCCAGATTAAAATTACCAACTGTAATTGATATGTATGTTAAAAAATAAGAGATTGGAAAGATAAAAAAGGTCTTTCTAAATCCAACAACAAACTCAAATGGTTTTTTCCCAAAAGGCGTAGGGATGGTCATATTAATATGCGTATTAAAATTAAAGAGTATAATACTAATTCCCAATAAGTTTAAAAGTATTGCTGTTAAAAATTGGGTTTTATAGATTAAAAATAGTGTGAATGGTAGTGCATAGATAAGGTTTTCTATACTCCTTAGTTTTAAATAGTTGGTTTTGTTATAAATAGATTTTAGAAAATCGTTACGTTTCGGGTCGCTCAGTTTTGAGACGAAACCCAATGCAATTAAGCAATAAATAGGAGTTTCAAATTCAATGATTGAGAATAGATAATTAGAGAACAAAACAAATAGAAGCGGTATAAGTGTATATCCAATTAAAAGCGGCAAACCGAACGCAATCATATTTCTATTAAACATTTTAAATTGAAGTCGGAAATATGCTCTCATTCAGCGTTTTCTTTAGATAGACAACGAATGTAGTAATTATAAGTGGAACAAAACTTTGCAATTAAGCAGCTTTCTGCCATGTCTGATTAGATAGCTTTCTTAATTTTCATCAGTATCTTTTAAAGCCCATATCAAAGCCTTTTCTTTTGTCGCTCGGAAGATGGTATTATGCTGTTCATTTTCTTCTTCAGAATAGGTCCAAGTCAAATTATCTGGAGCATGTTGTACGAGCGTTTTAGCTAAGTTATTTGTGTGAACAGAAATATCTTCGGCAGTAGAACCTGCAAACCAAAGTTTAGTCTGAGCTTCTGGAAAAACATCCAAATAGATTGCAGATTGTTGTTCTAAATAATGGTTGTTCCACCATAATGAGGGATCCATGGCGATATAAAAATTGAATGTTTCCGGAGCTATAAAAAAGGTTTCCATAACAAATAATCCTGCTAGAGATTCTCCAATGATTCCTTTTTGATTAGATACGCGATAATTTTTATTTATCTGAGGCATTAATTCATCTGTAATAAAGGCTCTAAAGTTTTTGGCTCCATCTGTAAGCGGACAATATTCTGCATCGGCTTCTTCTTGAGAAGGACCGGATAAATCTCGACCTCTTTCTGTGTTTTCAATACCAACAAGAATAAAAGGTGGAATGCTACTGCTTTCTATAAGTTTTTCAAGTGTATTTGCAATATGTGGAAAGTCTTCTTTTATACCTCCGTCGGGCATGTATAACACAGGAAAGGTGTCATTTTTAGTGCTGTAATTTGGAGGAGTCCAAACATTAATTACTCGTGTTTCTTCTAGAATTTTAGAATCGATAGTAAAATTGTCATGTTTAGGTATGGGATCGTTAATTGCAGATTTTTTTGCACATCCCATAATAAGGAATCCGAGGAATAGGTAACATAATATGTTTTTCATAATGGGTGTTTTTTGTAACCTCTGTACATGATAAATTTAAATATTCAATTTACGATTTTAAAAATAATTTATTTAGATTAATAAACGGACGAAACTTTGTAGTCGTTCCTGGGGTAAGATATGAAAAGTTGAGATTTGCATTAAATCCTTGATTGACTATTGTGATCTTTTAGTTCTTTATATTAAGATTAAAACTGAAATGATTTTATCGTTTTCAAGGTGCCATAGGATATTTAACAACTTATTTTATTTCGTTTTCAAGTTGTATACCATGAAATTTATATTGACTAAACCTAGTAGAACTAGTCACAATTGGATCTCGGAGATGCATCGTATAAATTGCTGAATAAGAATAGTATTATGAAACATGGCTATTTTAGAAGTACATATTCTTTCTGCAACGAGAAAAATGATTCCAGTGAGTCTGTATTAAAAGGGGAATAGATATCAAAGTTTTCAAAATGACAATTTTTATATTTTTATAAGAATATTTTTTTACCTCAAATGGGAGCTTGGTATAATTTAGTGCTTAAAAGATATTGAATTGATTTGTTCTATCGAGATGTCTGTTAATTCTTATTTAACTCTGAATTCTTACTTTTAGGGTGCAAATGAGGTGTAATAGAATTACAATAATTTCTATATCATTCAAACCTGAAGGAAGATCTTAACTTCAGAATAATTACAAATTAGAAGCAAATTGATATCGTATGATAAATATCATAATTTATCAATTTTTGAGCTTTTACTTTTGTCGTCCTTATTAAAGGAAATATTTCATCTTAAATAAGTGAGATAAAATTAGTTTACAAATAATTTTAATAATATGAGCGTCAAATTTTGATTGTTTGTTCCTTAATTATTTGATTAAATTTGTTTTTTTTAAAGTATAAAGGGAAAATGGTTGTTGTGTTTTTTTTAACGCAAACATTAAAAGGGAATTCGGTGTAAATCCGAGACTGTCCCGCAGCTGTAAGCTCATAACTGAAGCCTAATTTAGTGTCACTTTTCAATAGAAAGGGAAGGCCGGGTGGAAGGAGTAAGTCAGAAGACCTGCCATTTTTTAGTAATTCAAATAGCTTTCGGGGATAAAAGCTGGGATTAGAATCTTATTATTCTTCTCTATAGGAGTAGCCATGTTTTGTCGTGGTTAGTCTACCTCGTTGGCGCTAAATTAAATGAGGTGAGGTTTTTAAAATATTTTTATAATTCTATTTTAATTGGGTGTTTAGCATGTTGCTGTTCGGTGTCGGTATTTGCACAGGAACAGGATACGATTTCTACTACCACAACATTAAAAGAGGTTGTTTTAAAATACAACAATTCACAACATAAAAAACATGTGTCTCCGGCGCCTGTACAGACTCTTGATGGAGCGACACTAACCCGATTAAATAGTTTAAATGTAGCCGATGCGATTCGGTATTTTAGCGGTGTTCAGCTTAAGGATTACGGTGGAATTGGCGGATTAAAAACAGTGAACATTCGTAGTATGGGATCGCAGCATACAGGAGTGTTTTACGATGGTGTACGCTTGGGAAATGCTCAAAATGGTCAAGTCGATTTAGGGAAATATTCCTTAAGTAATATGGAAGAAGTGAGCCTTTACCAAGGACAGCGTACCGATTTAGACCAGTCTGCAAATGGCTATGCTTCTGCAAATAGTATTTATTTAAAATCTAAGCTTCCGGATTTTGAAAATGAGAAAAAATATGCAGCTGATTTAACTTTTAAAACGGGGTCTTTCGGATTGGTTAACCCTTCGTTGTCATTCGATTATAGATTAAGTGATAAACTAGCCGCACGAATAAGTTCGGAATTGGTGTCTGCCGATGGGGAATATGAATTTAGATACACCAACGGAAGTTACGATACGATTGCTGTTCGAAATAATGCCGATATAAAATCGTATCGTTTGGAAGCGGCACTTTATGGGAATCCTTCAGAAAAAAGTAGCTGGCAAATAAAATACTATTTTTTCGATTCCGAACGCGGATTGCCTGGTGCAATTGTAGCGAATCGCTTTGAACGTCCGCAACGCTTATGGGATCAGAATAGTTTTGTTCAAGGGGAATTTAGATATGAAGTGAGCGATTCTTATTTCTTTGTGATTCGTGGAAAATATGAAGATGTCTACACCCGATATGTCGATCCTGAAATTGTGTCTCTAGATGGGATTTTAGACAATAGATACAATCAGAAAAAATATTATACTTCCATAGTAAATACTGTTAAACTAAAGCCTTTTTGGGACGTATCTCTAGCTTCAGATTTTGAGGAAAGCACACTCGATGCCAACCTGTATCGTTTTGCATATCCCAAGCGATTTACCTTGTTGAATGCTTTGGCGAGCAATTTCTTTTTTAAACGTGTAAACCTTCAACTAAGTGTACTAAGTACTACCGTTTATGAAACAGTACAGGCTTATGATTCTGCAGACGATTTTCAGAAGTTTTCACCTTCAGTATTACTTAATGTACAACCTTTTCAAAATTCAGATTTAAGATTACGTGCGTTTTATAAAAATATTTTCAGGATGCCAACTTTTAACGATTTGTATTACACCTTTGTTGGAAACACCTTCTTAAGACCTGAAGATTCCGAACAAATTGACTTTGGGTTTTCGTATCAGCATGCGAATCCGTCGGCATTTTTTGAAGTCCAAGCCGATGTTTATAAAGTATGGATTACCGACAAAATTGTAGCTGTTCCCGGAGCAAATTTATTCCGATGGATGATGCTCAATTTAGGAAAAGTGGAAACGACAGGTGTTGAGGTTGGCTTAAAATCATCCCTAAAATTCACTGCTGATTTGGATGTTACGGGAATGGTTAATTATACGTATCAAAAATCCATAGATGTCACTCCAGGAAGCAATAGTTATGGCGATCAAATTCCGTATATCCCATTAAACAGTGGGAGCGCAACTGTAATGGCGGGTTTCAAAGCCTTTCAGCTTAACTACAGTTTTATCTATACGGGAAGCCGTTACAGTCAAAAAGCAAATATAGAATCTAATTATGTGCAGCCGTGGTACACGCATGATTTATCGGTGAATTATACATTTCCATTTTTTGAAAATCCCATGCAAGTTGGGGTAGAGGTCAACAATGTTTTAAATCAACAATACGATGTGATTAAGAATTTTCCAATGCCGGGACGTTCGTATCGCCTTACACTTAATTATACACTTTAAAATTTATATAAAATCCTATGAAAAAGTTTCTACTCCTTTTTGTAACTGTTTTATCAGTTTACTCCTGTCGAACAGACGACACATTTTCTGTCGATGATGATATTCAACAACCTGAAGAACCCGATGTTGAGTCAGTTTTGAAAGGATTCTATGTTGTTAATGAAGGGAATATGTTTATGAACAAAGCCTCCCTAGATTTTATGGATTTTGAGTCTGGAGAATATAAAAGAGAGCGCTTTAAAGACGCGAATCCAAACGAAGTTGGAGGTTTAGGGGATGTTGCAAATGATATAGGAATCTACGGTTCTAAAATGTATATCGTTGTTAATGCATCAAATAAAGTTGAGGTTTTAGATGTGAAAACAGGTGAAAAATTGAAACAAATTAATGTTGACAATTGTCGCTATATCACCTTTTATGAAGGGAAAGCCTATTTAAGCACCTATTTGGGTGTTATTGGAGATCCGAGTGCTCCACAAGGTCAAGTTAACGAAATTGATACCACAAGTTTAAGTGTGACGCGTAAAGTAGATGTTGGCCGCCAGCCTGAAGAATTAGTTGCTTACAATAATAAGATTTATGTTGCAAATTCTGGAGGCTATAGTCCGCCAGATTATGAAACTACCGTTTCTGTAATTGATATTCCAAGTTTTACAGAAACAAAACGCATTGAAGTTGGTATAAACTTACATCGCTTAAAAATTGATGATGAAGGCGATTTGTATGTGTCTTCTAGAGGGGATTATTTTGAAACGCTTTCAAAGCTTTACGTTGTAGACACAAAGACAGAAACTGTTAAAAAAACATTCGATTTAGCCGTTAGCAATATGACTATTCACAACAATATAGCTTACATCTACAGTACCGAATTTAATTATTTTACTGGAGAAAACACCATTTCCTATAGCAAATTAGATACGAAAACGGAAACCATTTTAGACGGTTCTTTTATCGCAGCAGGTAATGAAGATCTTATTCAAATTCCTTACGGAATCGCTATAAATCCAGATAACGAAGACATTTACATTACAGACGCCAAAGATTATGTTACGCCGGGCGATTTGTATTGTTTCGATTCGGATGGTGAATTTAAATGGAAAGTCGTTACTGGCGATATTCCTGCCAAAATCCAATTTGTATATCAACCTCAATAAATATAAATAAAGAAGAACATGAAAAAATTAAATTTTTTAACAACAAACAAATTCGCCCTTTTAGTAGGATGTAGTGCTTTATTCTTAGCATGCTCAAACGATGAAGATCCACTTTTAGCTCCTGAAGTTGAATTGTCTGTAGAAGAACAAGCCGTATCAATGTCTATGGGATCGACTATTACTTTTGAAGCTACACCTTTAAATAATACAGAGTATACAAACGAATGGTTTATTGGAGATAGTTTAGTGTCTGCAGAAACCTCTTATAATTTTACTCCTGAAACTTCAGGCGACTATGCATTATCGTATCGTGCATATAATATAAGTGGAGAATTTACTTTCGATTACGCGATAACTGTAGATGCTTTTATTCGTCCTACAACAGCCAGTAGTATAGCTTATGTTACAGATTTATTTGAATATTTACCTGCTCCGGGACAATTCATAAATAAAAATCCAGGGAATTTAGAAAGTGCAGAAGGTGTTTTAAATGGAGCAACTGGACTTGTAACTCTAGGTGCTTGGGGAGGTTCAATTACTTTAGGATTCGACCATACAGTTATAAATACTACAGACGAAAATGATTTTATAGTGTATGGAAATGCAATGTCTAGTTTTGCTGAACCTGGAGTTATTTGGGTAATGCAAGATGAAAATGCTAACGGAATCGCTGATGATACTTGGTATGAAATTAAAGGAAGTGGTCACGATTTAGAAGGAACAATTCGTAACTACAGTATGACTTATTTTAAACCAGCTTCAGACGATGACGATGTGGCTTGGGAAGATAGCGAGGGCGCTACAGGAGTTGTGGCTAAAAATGCATTTCATAAGCAAGCGTATTATCCAGAATGGATTACCGAAGATTCTTATACCATACAAGGGACGCTTTTAACAAGTGAAAATGTGAATATGACTAATCCTACATTTATAACAAGTGCGGCATTTGAATACGGTTATGCAGATAATACTGCCGGTGGAGATCGTATCGATATTGCTGATGCTATTAATGCAGCAGGAGAATCAGTTTTATTATCAGGAATAGATTTTATTAAAATCCAAACAGGTATCCAAGCTAATATGGGTTGGTTAGGTGAATTATCTACAGAGGTAAAAGGTGTTGCCGATTTAAGTTTAATCGACTAGTTCTTTTAAGTTTAAACTATAAATTAAAAACGCTTCAAAATTTATTTTTGAAGCGTTTTTTCTTAGGTATTACTTTAGATTGCTATAGGGAAATCACATGACTTTCTGGGCCAAATACTTCTGAACTTCGTAGACATTTATACTCTTATTAAACTTTTTGCTTACGGAAGGTAAGTTCTCACTCGATATCCAAATTTTTAATTCAGCATCTAAATCGAATGTCCCTGCCGTTTCTAAAGAAAATCTAGAAATACTCTTATAAGGCATCGACCTATATTCTTGCTTACTTCCTGTAAGTCCTTGTATATCAATTAAAATTAAACGCTTATTTGTGAACATAAAAGTGTCTCTTAAGAGTTTAAATCCTAATTCTACAGATTCTCCATCAATTAGTAATCGTTTGTATTTTTCATTTAGTTGTTCAGGAGACACTTCAGAAGCATTTCCTAATATTTTATTGAATATTCCCATGTGTAATTAGTTTAAAATTTTAATGAGTCGTATAATGACAACTTTATATCTTACAAAGATATTTTGAATACGATGACATCATAGCGTTTTTACAATTTTTAATAACTTATATCCTTTTTTAGTAATTTTCATGCCATATATAATGGATATTCTGAATCATTTTAGTCGTGTTTGCTTTATTGTATAAAATCTCTTAAAATGGTTAAAACAAATGGGTTTCTGTCCATTTTTAGTCAGTTAATGGTTATTTTTGTGGTTAGAATAATTAATATGTGTGCGACTAATTAATTGAATTTAGTAGTACTTATAAAGACTACATTATATGCGGCAAGTAGTAATAATTTTAGGGTGTTTACTTTTTGGTGAGATTGTGGTTTATCTTACAGGAATTAAAATGCCATCGAGTATAATAGGAATGTTGCTTTTAACGCTGTCTTTAGAATTAGGTTGGATAAAATTAGAGTGGGTTAGGGGACTTAGTACTTTTTTAACTAAGAATATGGCATTCTTTTTTGTGCCTCCAGGAGTTGCCATTATGTTATATCTTGATTTAATTAAAGCCTCTTTTTGGCCTATAATTGTAGCCTCTACTTTGGGAACCATTATCGTTTTTGCATGTACAGGTTGGACACACCAACTGTTTATGAGACATAAAAACACCTTCAAAAAAAATAAAAACTCTTAAGCTAAGTTTATGAATGCTATTTTAAACTCAGAAATTTTTATTCTTACCTTAACGTTTGTCGCTTTTTTTATTGCACAGAATATTCAGAAGAAGACAAAAATGTTATTTCTTAATCCGGTATTAATTGCTATCATTTTTATCATCGGATTTTTAACTCTTTTTAAAATTGATTTTGAAGCCTACCATAAAGGAAGTAGGATGATTGAGTTTTTGTTAAAACCAGCAATTGTGGCTTTAGGTGTGCCTTTATATCAACAATTAGGAAAGATTAAGAAACAAGCTATTCCTATTATTGTATCGCAATTAGTAGGCTGTATTGCAGGCGTTGTTTCTGTAGTTTTAATTGCTAAAGCAATGGGAGCACCTAAAGAAATAATATTTTCGTTAGCTCCAAAATCGGTTACAACACCTATCGCTATAGAGGTATCTAAAACTTTAGGAGGAATTCCTCCTTTAACAGCTTCGGTTGTTATATTGTTCGGAATATTAGGATCTATTTTTGGATATGAAATCATGAAAATTTCACGTATAAAAAGCACCATTTCTCAAGGGATTTCAATGGGAACGGCCGCTCACGTTTTAGGAGCTTCAAAATCCATGGAAATTAGTGGTAATTTTGGAGCGTTATCTAGTATCGGGCTTATTGTAAACGGTATTTTTACGGCCTTTTTAGCGCCTTATATTATTGCGTTCTTAGGAATATGGATTGAGTTTTAGTACAAGAACAACTATTCTATAAAAGTCAAATTTCAACACAATAAAGGCTTCACGAAAATTAAACGTGAAGCCTTTGTCTTTTGTATTTAAGAAGGATATTACTTCTTAATATCTTCAAGATAACTCTGTAATTGCTTACCATATTTAGAAGATTTAATTTCTGGTGTAAGCGAGCTATTAATAGTATCTAACCACTTAACGTTAGCATCGTATATTTCAGATAATGCTAAATATGGTGCTATTTCTGCACCACTGTGATTTATGGCGTAATTTACAGTATATAAATATTTACGTTTAATTAAATTCATGTCATAATTAATAATACTGTCAATCTTAACCGAATCTTGTGCTCTTGTAGCTTCAAACTTAGCTTTAATTAAATCCAAACGCGCATTACTTATTTTTGAATTTATTAAATTGTATTCGTCTAAAAATACTTGATTTTTCGATCCCGTAATTTTAGCATCAATTACGAAATTTTTAAGTGTAGTATTAATATTAATGATTCCTGGTTCAGCAAAAAACGGAATACGTTCGTAAGAATTGTCATGTTTATTTAATACTAAATAAAATATTTCAGGCGAATCTACTTGTCCGTGTAATTCAAAAGCTTCATCACCATTAATCGTTAAAGAATCTATAGAAACTAAAAGAGAATCTTCAATTTTTTGAAGATAAATAGTTCCTTTTTTTAAGCCTTTAACATGAGCATTCACAGTTAAATTTCCTTGATCTTTTCCGCAGGATGCTACGATTAGTAAAAGGAATAAAATAGATAGATTTTTCATTTGTATTATTGAATTTTGGAGGGCAAATATGCCATATTTATTTATTATAAACTAACTGGTTGCAATGATTTTCATTAACTCGGTACAAAGAATTGCACCATATGTTCCTACAACATAACCAAACACAGCTAGAAGTGCTCCAACAGTTGCTAACGACGGATGAAATGCAGCGGCAACTACAGGTGCAGAAGCGGCTCCGCCAACATTGGCTTGACTACCTACTGCTAGGAAAAAATATGGAGCTCTTATTAATTTTGCAACTACAATAAGCAGCACGGCGTGGATAGTCATCCATACTATACCGATTAGGATTAAGCCTGGGTTTTCGAATAATTTGGTTAAATCCATTTTCATTCCAATGGTTGCTACTAATATGTAAATAAAAATGCTTCCGATTTTACTAGCCCCTGCACCTTCGTAGTTTTTAGCCTTTGTAAATGATAATAAAATTCCGATAAGGGTTGCTATGGTAATTAACCAGAAGAAACTGTTTCCAAATGAGGATAACGGACTTTTAGAATCGCTTACTGCTGTGAAATTTGTAGATAGAAAAGATGAGATTACTTCCGAACCAAAATGAGCAAATCCAACAGCTACAAAGGCAAATGTTAGAATCATCATATAATCGGTTAATGTAGGAATTTTTGTAGTTTTATCACTAAAACTTTGAACACGTGCTTGTAATTCATCAATTGCCGTATTATCTGCCTTTAACCAATTGTCTATTTTTTTGCGTTTACCAATCCCTAATAGAATTAATGCCATCCAAATATTAGCGACTACAATATCTACTAAAACCATTCCGCCATATAACTCCTGATTGTATTCATAAATTTCTAACATGGCAGCTTGGTTAGGTCCACCACCAATCCAACTTCCTGCAAGCGTAGAAAGTCCACGCCATACCGCATCGAAACCAGCTCCTCCAACAGTTTCTGGAGAAAAAGTTGAAATTAGTAAAATAGCTAATGGTCCTCCAATAATAATTCCTATTGTGCCAGTAAAAAACATAATTAGAGCTTTCCAACCTAAATTAAAAATAGCTTTTAAATCGATGCTAATAGTCATTAATACCAATGCAGCTGGTAATAAATAGCGACTTGCAATAAAATAAGTTTGAGATGTATCTGCCGAAATAATACCTAAAGAATTAAAAATCGCAGGGATTAAATAGCACATTAATAATCCTGGAATGTATTTGTAAAATGTTGTCCAGAATTTTGTTTTTTTAGACTCTGTATAAAATACGAAACCTAGAGAAAGCATAAGTATGCCAAATACTATGGCATCGTTAGTGAAGAGTGGCGTGTTTTCCATAAAATTTTGTTAAAGTCGCAAAATAGCAATTTAAGACCTCAAAAAAAAGGAGTTTGTTTTAAACTTTGGCACGATGATTGCATTTTATATATTAATTATTATGATGACAATTATTAGAGTGTGGTTACTTTAATATTAGAGTAGTAATTTTTCATATTGGTTGGTTAGTTAGTGAAAAAGCATCCCCAGAGGATGCTTTTTTTGTGCCTTATTTTTAGTGAATGAACTCTATAATTCATTAAAAAGAGTATCATGATCAAGTTTATTTCAGATTCTATTTTATTAAACACAAGTGTTATTCATGCCTTTTATGATGTTTTTTGTCGATTTTTGTTAAAATTTTGTGTATTTCATCGAAACAAATAGTCGTTTATCAGTTTAATTCATTCTTAATTTTATATTTGACTTGTACTAAATTTTTTTTAGTGAATGGATTAATTAATTAATGTTTGCATTATGTTGTTGATACTGGATTCCCAAATCTAACTACATTATAAAATGCAAATGACAAGAAACCGAGGTTGAGGGACCTCGGTTCTTTTTGTTTAATAGACTGTCCTAAACGTAAGATTAATACGTTTTCCAATCTGCTTTTTTGTTTTTGGAAGCTGATGAAGCCAGTATTGCTGAGTTTCCCCTTTCATAAGTAAAAGACTTCCGTGATTTAAAATTAGCTTCTGTTTTAAATCCGTTTCATGTTTGTGTTTTAGATGAAAAATACGCTCGGCACCAAAAGACACCGAAGCAATTATGGGATTAAGACCAAGCTCTTTTTCGTTATCTGCATGCCATCCATTACTATCTTGTCCGTCTCGATATAAATTACATAAACAAGTCGTGAATTTGTGCTTAGTTTCTGTTTCAACTTTAGTCTTAATACCTGCAAGTGTTTTTGTAAAACTGTGCGGATTCATACTGATGCCAGAATAGGAATAAGATTTGTTGTTATTGGCATATAGAGCGGTAAGTCTCGGTTGCTGAAATGTCTTTCCGAACAATGTAATATCATCCTGTTGCCAATTAATAGACTTTAAAAGTGAGTTATAATACTGGTCAGCTTCAAAAGGACTAAAGAATGAAGGAAAATAGATGACTTCTGCATCCTTCATTTTTAAAATTATAGAATCATCTTCAAACAGCATCACTAAATATTTAAATACATATACGCCCAATACATTAAAACAAACTGCAGCGGAATTCGTGAAATTAAAATCCATTTCGGAATGCCTGCTCCAGTCTTTTCATTCTTCAGCATATAAAAATGCACCAGTAAAAAGACAAGTAACATGGCTATAATGCCATAAATAGCAACTGTTTTTAATACAGGAATACATATGGAAATACCAAGAGCAATCTCAAAAAAGCCACTTAATGCTACTAGTAGCTTATGATTTGGTAAGTAATTTGGCATGATTCTTAAATACGTTTTTGGATTTACAAAGTGTAAAATTCCAGCAACAACATATAAAAAGGACATGAGATATAAATGCCAAGGATACAACATAGGAGAAAATTATTTTATCTAAATTAGCCTTTAATGTTGATGTCATGAAATTTAAAGTTGCCTTTTTCTGTTTTCTTATAAGTTACTATGCTTTTTCGCAGTTGCCTAAAGGATTTGTGTATGTAAAAGATATTGCTCCAACCATACAATTGGAAATGCGCTATTGTACGGATTATAATTTTGTAGGAGAACCTATTTACGGCTATTATAATGCAGTTGGTATTGTAACAGCAGAAACAGCAGAAGCTTTAAAGGCTGTACAAATGGAATTAGAATCTCAAAATCTGTCTCTTAAAATATATGATGCTTACCGTCCGCAAGAAGCCGTTAATCATTTTATAGACTGGGCAAAGAATGTAAATGATACGCTGATGAAACCCAATTTTTATCCAGATGTAGACAAACATTATTTGTTTAGAGATGGTTACATTGCATCTAAATCCAGACACAGTAGCGGTAGTACTGTCGATTTAACGATTGTACATAATGATACGGGTGAAAGTTTAGATATGGGTTCGCCTTTCGATTTTTTTGGAGAACCGTCTTGGGTTGCATTTACAGATTTATCTAAACAGCAAAAGCAAAATAGAATGTTGTTACAACAGGTGATGCAAAAACACAGATTTATTAGTTACAGCAAAGAATGGTGGCATTTTACATTAAGAAATGAGCCATTTAAAAATCAGTATTTTAATTTTCCTGTAGAGTAAGCGATGGTTTAATACCAGCGCTTCTTTTTCTTTTTAGAGGCTTCAGATTTTCTATTCTTTTTATGCTTACTTCCACCTTGTTTTTTATGTACTTCAGGCTTTGCTTTAGGGTCTAAAAGATATGGATGATCTTCTTCTATTGCGATTTCTTTCTGAATTAATTTCTGAATGGTTTTTATGTATGGCTTTTCGTCTGCAGAACAAAACGAATAAGACATTCCTGTCTTTCCTGCACGACCAGTACGTCCAATTCGGTGTACATAGGTTTCTGGAATATTAGGAATATCAAAATTAATAACAACATCTAAATTGTCGATATCAATTCCACGAGCTGCAACATCAGTGGCAATTAGAATATTTGAATCACCATTTTTAAAATTACTTAAAGCTGTTAGTCTGTCATTTTGAGTTTTATCGCCATGAAAACTTTCTACCTTATAGCCGTTTTTAATTAAAGTTTGTTCTAATTTTTCGACACCAAATTTTGTGCGTCTAAAAATTAGCATATTACCTTGAATTGTATTTCTTAATAAATGTAAACACAATTCGATTTTTTTAGGTTTAGGAACATAAAAAAGCAATTGAGATACACTTTTAGCAGCCGAAGATGTTGGAGAAACTTCAACACGTTCTGGATCTTTTAATATCGTTTTTGCGAGTTGTTCAACTTTAAAAGGCATGGTTGCCGAAAACAACAAAATTTGCTTTTCTTTAGAGCAAAGACGTTCAATCTTTTTAACATCGTCTATAAAGCCCATGTCCAACATTAAGTCGGCTTCATCGAGGACTAAAGTTTCAATAAAATCTAAATTAACAACATCTTGTTTATGTAAATCAAGTAAACGACCAGGCGTTGCAATTAAAATATCTACACCCTTTTTTAAAACCTCAATTTGTGGCTCTATAGAAGTACCACCAAAAACTACGGCGCTTTTTAAGTTGGTGTATTTACTATAATTATTGAAGTTTTCTTCAATTTGGATTGCTAGTTCTCGGGTCGGACTTATAATTAAAGCTTTAATCTTTTTTCCGCGTTTTGGAGCATCCTGATTATCGAACAATAATTGAAGAATTGGCAATGCAAATGCGGCTGTTTTTCCTGTTCCAGTTTGTGCAGAAGCAATAACATCTTTCCGTTGTAAAACGAAAGGAATTGTCTTTTCTTGAACCAAAGTAGGTTCGTTATATCCAGATTCTGCTATGGCACGTAAAAGCGGTCTGTTAAGTTGTAAGTCTTTAAACGACATGATTTAAATAAATAAGATTGCTGCAAAGATAGTGTAAAAGCCACGAGAAACAGTGACTTTGTGTTTTTACTCTAATCGCTTAAATTTTAATTAAAGATGTGGACGTATTTTTCAGTCGATTTTTTAAGGTTTTCCGAAAGCCCTTTTAGCCAAAGCAGTTGGTTATAAATTAAATGCGCTTCTTGTAAATCGTTAAGTAAAGTTTTATCGATAACAGTTTTGCCTTTTTCAATTTCTTTATTACGCTTTTTTGAAAGCTTTTGGAAATTGAGTAGTAGCTTGTCCTCGGCTCCAGAAATGTCTAATTCCTTATTTAAAGGTTTTAGTTCTTCTTTATGTAATAAGGAGTAAGTATGATCTAAATTGTTTTTAATATGAATAATAAAAATATCAAACTGCTCTGAAGCATCTCTAGTTTTATGATGCTGTATAAAACTACCTAAAGATGCAATTGCTGCCAAAAAGGTGTGATTTAATGTCACAATGTTATAAATTAAATCTAACTCAATTTGTTTCGATTTAGGATCTTGAGTCATACGCTGAAACGCAGCATTTAAATTTCCAACCGATAAAAAAGCTTCCTTTCTAGAGACTTTGTAATTTATATTATTGGCATTTTTATTATGATATAGGTTTTGTGTGGCTAACAAGTAAATGGTACTGTTTTTAATTACAGATTCTATAACATCGTCTAAGTTCTTATATTCCCAATTTGGCCATAAAAAGTAGGTGGCACAAAGTGATATTAATGCGCCTATAAAAGTGTCAATAACTCTAAATTTAATTACAGACATCGCATTAGGATCTAACAAGGCATACACGAATATGATGTATGTTGTAATAAATGCTGCGCCAACTCTGTAGTTTTGCTGAATTAAAGAAAATGCAAATGTTAGCGATACTGCTGCTAGAACAGCATAAATAATAGTATTTGTGGTTAACATAATAACCGCAATAGCGAAAATAGCGCCAATTAAAGTTCCTAAAATTCTGTTTTTAGTACGCTCTTTTGTTAATCCGTAATTAGGACGCATAATCACGATTACAGTTAAAATAATCCAATACGCATTTCTGATTTCAAAAAATTCACCGAATGAAAAAGCTACTAAAATTGAAATAGTTAAACGTAAAGTATGTCTAAAAATAGGTGATTTTAAACTGATGTTTTCGAAAAATATGGATGTAGAATATTCTTGATGTGTTATAAATTGAACTGCTTCTTTATCTTCTAATTTTAAACTTGAAGCACTTTTTACATTAGCCATAACTCGTCTTATAGAACGAATTTCGTATAACAGTTTTTCTTGGTAATCGTATAGATTATGAAGCATCATCGCACCTTCTCGTGCTTTAGGAAGTTGTACATCGTCTACATAATGTTTAATCCCTTTTGATGCTTTACTTAGTGCTTTTAGAAGTTTATTTTTAGTTGGAATTTTATTACCCTTTATTACCGATTCCGATAACATTATAAGGTGATCTCCCATTACGAAATTTAAATTCTTGAAGGGTTTTAAATGCTGTTTTCTTTCGCTAAAATGAGTGTCAATTTTTGTGTAATCTAAGTTGTTCGCTAAAGCCAATTCAAAAATGTCGACTAACGAAATAAAAATAAGTAAACGCTTTTCATCAAAATGCGACCGTCCCGAACGCTTACGTTCAGTTAAAAGCATTTCTCTTAAGGTTTCATGCTTTTCACTAATTTGTGTCTGAAGCAAAAATAATTCTTTTTGAAGTTTCGTTCTGTTCGTTTTTTTAGTGATAAGCTTTGCTCGAATTTTAAGGTATTTCCCAGTTAAAAGTAAGGTTTCAGAAATGACTTGATCCTCGTCTTTTTTTGGAATAACCCTATTTACTAGTAGTGTATATAGTAAATACCAAAGCCCTCCACAGGCTATTAAAGCGCTATGAATTATAATTTGTAAAGGTGTTTCATGATGTACACCTAATGCGATAACCATTGCAAGAAGTCCCGAGAAGGCAATTAAAGAACCTCTAAAGCCGTAAGCAGAAATTAATGAAATAAAGAATGTTAAAACAGTAATAAGGACTACTAAAATAAATAGATATGGTTTAGCAAAAAGAATGATGCAAGTTGTTACTGTTGTAATAATAATACTGAGTAATGTTCCATTTATTTTTCGTCTTAAACTTCCAGGAATATCACTAGGGGCATTTACAAATATACCAATAGCAATAGATGGTGCGTACGAAAACAAACCTATAAAGTGAAAAAGGAATAAAGGGATTAAAATGGAGGTGGTTAGTATAAGGCCTCGGTAAAAATGAGATCCTTTAAAGAATAATTCTATAGATTTTAAATTGTCTTTTATCATGGGTGAAATTCATGAGTAAAGATAACCTAAAAGTCTTAATCCGAATAAATATTAATTAATGTTTTACGTATTCAATTTTTCGGAAACGAAGCGCATTCCAATCAGAATTAAGTTCAATTTGGCGAATAGGTTGCAGGCTGTAATCCATAATTTCATCCCAAGCTTCATCCTTATATAATTCTAAAATATAAGCTTTAGATGTTTTATTAGGGTAAGCTATCCAAAGCACAGTATCGTCTGTAAGTTTAGGGAAAAGAGTTAACATTTGGTCTATTAGCTCTTTTTTTGAAGTGATAAATAATAGGGCACAAGAGACACTAGAGGTCTTTATTAGTGAACCTAAAACATTACAATCTAAGTGTCCGACGAGTGAAGAAAATTCTTCTGGTTCGTTTAACACCAAGATTTCGTTGTATTTATCGAGTTTTAATTTCTGACAAAGTGTTTTCATAACTTTTAAACTACTGATTGTTTTAAAGTTAATAAAAATATAAATGATAGCCTAAAGAATTTTAGTTCAGTTTAAACCAATTAACGGTTGTTTATATGCGGTGAGTTTTCAGCCGTAACCTTAGTTACAAAATACTTGCTATCTCCCCAAATAAAGAAAGTTTTATAACGTTCTTTGTATTGAAGTTTAACGTATTTACCTTGTAATTCGTTTAATTGTTCAATCACTTCTTGATCGTCGTCCAGGATAGAGAATGAAAAAATTTGAGCGCCACTAATACCTTGGCTAATTTCGCCTTCCCACGTTTTAAAAACCACCCCTTTCTTACTTACTTTTATAAGTTCGCCTGCGCGAGTACCTGTACTATAAGGTACATAATAAATAAAAGCCATGTATGCTCCAACCAAAATACCAAGGCCTAATAAGACAAGAATAATTGTTTTTTTCATTTCAAGAAATTAATTAATAAAAATCAAATTTAAGATAAATTTTATTCGAAATAGAGTCTGACTCTTATTTAATGTGTAGTATTTTGATAATAAGTGTTTTATATTTGGTTAATCTCTATTTGTGAATAGCCTATCGAATATTTTTTCTCTGAAATATGATCTAATCAGTTAAAGGAGATATGTCTTAAAAAGTAGAATAAAGATAGGCATAAATTCCTATTTAGAGTTTTTATTCAAAAAGATTTACCGCTGCTGATTTTATGGAATTACTTGTGATGAGAGAGGTGCTTTTTCTACATAAGTTGAATTTTGTTTTTTGTGTTGGCTTATCGAAAATTTAGATAAAAGTTCGTAAGCCTATATTTTTTGGCTTGGTTTATCCAGAGCGAAGCCGAAGGATCTTTTTATCAATGAAAAAAATGAATATGTAATATTATTTAGAACACGACTGATATTAAACCTAACTTTTTTATGGATACATTGTTACATTTTAGATGGTTAATTTATGATACACACACCCAATATAAAATCCGTTAGAATTCTCTAATGTGATCATTTCAATAAAAAAATGTAAATTTTTCGATAAATATTATTTAATCAGGGGTTTATGAGGAATTATTTCACCTTTTTTTTTAAAACTTCTATATAAAAATTGACTATTGATATGAGTAAGCACTACATTTGCACAAAATTGTTAGAAAAATATTTTTAACTAAAAAGAAAAGACACAATTATGAACGCAATATTCACAGATGCTAGTTTTCAGAATATGATAAATGTAGGAAATCGTTACGGAATAAGCAATAATGCCGTAAGCGATTTAACGCATGCCCTTATGTTAAGTAATGGAACAATGGCACAATTTAACATCCCCGAATTAGGTGGTGGAGGTCAGTGGATGCAAGGAGGAATGACAATGGTAGGCGATATGTTTAACAATAACCTTAAAGCTACTGTAGATGGACTTTGTGTCGAATTATCAAATTTAATTAATCAAGGAGCTATTCAGTTCAAGCCTTTACCTAAAATACAGAATCAAAATGGTTTTCAATCAAATTCCGGAAACTGGTGGGGAGATTTAGGTTCGCCTAATTCTACAGGAAGTCAGAATGGAATGAGCTATGCTATATTTTCTAATATTCACCGTTTAGCCATTCAGCAGAATGGAAATGTTACGGTTTTTGATACTCTAGACAATAACATTGGTGGTGTTGGTCAACAACAAGGTGGTAACTATTCTGTTACATTTACGAGCCAATATGGTACGGTTAATTTAGATTCTTTACCTATCGTTTCAGGTCAAGGTAATTCACAAAATAAGCCACAAGAGACAACTAACAATAACAATAATAATAATAATAATGTTCAACCTGAACCACAACAGGCGCCACAACCAATGGCTGTAGAACAACCTGTTCAGGAGTTTAAAAATAATTCTAATGGTTTAGAAGAGGATATTTTTTCAAAAATTGAAAAGCTAGCAGCTTTAAAAGATAAAGGTATACTTAGTGCAAATGAGTACGAAAATAAAAAGGCAGATTTATTAAGCCGTTTATAAAAACAAAATATTTTAAGTATAAAGCCTAATTTATTGATTACAATTGTAGTCTATTAATTAGGCTTTTTTTTGTTTCTTCTCTTATCTATAGGTCTTAATAAATATGGTTTTTAAGCCAGATTAATGTGTGTTTAGTGTTTTTTAATCATCTAAATGTTTTTTCGGGTTATTCAATTTTGTGTTTATTGATTCTGTTTTGCGGAGATTTAAAAGTTAAGTGAATGTTTTAGTGTTACTAAGACGTCTAAAACAGTCATTATTTCTAGATTTTAAGTTGTACATTATTCTAATTGATATTCAATTTCGGTTATTTTAGAATTATTATCTTTATTCCATGATAGAAACACTCTTACAACAAGCAGAATTTTTTGTTTGTAATTTATTTGAAACACAACTTTCTCCTAAGAATTATTACCATAATATAGAACATACACGAAATGTTCTAAATATGGTAACGCGACTTGCTGAAATGGAAAATTGCAGTGAGCAAGAGACTTTATTGCTACAATTAGCCGCTTGGTTTCACGATACGGGATATGTTAAAATAGATGCAGGACACGAAGAAGAAAGTGTTAAAATAGCACATCAATTTATGGTGAATTCGGGTTTTTCTCAAGCAGATTTATCTACAGTAGAAACACTTATTTTAGCTACAAAAATGGATGTGATTCCAGATTCTCAGCTTGAAAAAATAATGAAAGATGCCGATTGTGCGCATGTGGCTTCAGACGATTTTTTTGAAATTTCAGAAAAATTAAGACTAGAATTAAAATACAAAAACGAACAAGATATTCCAGAATTAGACTGGCTTATAAAAAATAAGTCTTTCATTTCTAATCATATATTCTATACCAAATTTGCTCAGGTAAAACTGCAGCCAAAAAAGGAAATGAATGCTTTCGAGCTTCAACAAAAAATTAATAAGATTGAAAAGAAGCTAGCTAATAAATTAATTGCAAAAAAAACGGGTAGAGGTGTAGAAACCATGTTTAGAGTTACACTTAAAAATCACATGGAATTAAGCGCTATTGCAGATACTAAAGCCAATATCTTATTGTCTGTAAATGCCATAATTATCTCGGTTGCACTGTCTAATTTGGTGCCTAAACTGGATAATGCTTCTAATGCGTTTTTGGTTTACCCAACCTTAATACTTCTCATTTTTAGTGTTACATCTATAGTGTTGTCTGTGATATCTACACGTCCAAATGTCTCAAATGTAAATGTGACTAGAGAAATGATAAAAACAAATCGGACTAATATTTTATTCTTCGGGAATTTTTATAAAATGAATTTGAAAGATTTTGAATGGGGTATCGACTATTTAATGGAAAATGAAGATACCTTATACAATTCGTTAACCAAAGATTTATATTTTTTAGGTTTGGTTTTAGAGCGTAAATATAGACTTTTAAGAGTAACGTATACCGTGTTTATGATAGGCATTGTAATATCGGCTTTATCATTTATTTTAAGCTATCATTTTTTTGTAAACGTTACCTAAAAAACTAATATGGAACAGTTAGTAGCAGGACCCTTTCAACCTATAATATCTTTTAGGTTTCTAAAATTGAAATTTGAAGAACTCACAATTTCAGGAAATCCTATGGGACAACTCCTAGCAAAACAGGTGCTGTCCATTTTAGAACGTAATCCGGAATTGGTTTCAGGAATTCGCTCTGTCGAAATATTTAATACTTATAAAAAGGAAGTAGATGAAGTCATGGCTTATTTGTTCCCATCCGTCTTGGGAGAAAACGAAATTAAGGCAGCGCTTTACCCATATTCTAATCAATATTTTTATTTAACCAATCGTTTTAAAACCATCATAAAAGATACGACTTCCAATGTAGATGAGGTGTTACGTAAGCTCTATAAAGATAATGAAGACTCTTTAGATTTAAATCCGTATGCCATAATTTTAAATACATATTATGGTTTTAATGTAGATTTCGAAAGACCAAAACAGATTAAGTTGGTCGATGGTTTAGGAAAAATTAGAACTTACAGAATTACGTTTAATGCCGATTTTTTAAACATTTATCCTAATGATAATGCTGTAGAAATTACGCCAGAAATACTGGACGAACTTCTAGAACATGCACAAGATAAAGAAGTTTGGAAACGGTATTTTCCGGATAATTCATGGACTGTAGAAGGTTTTGGTGTTTTAAGCATGATTGATACAACTTTAGACGAAAAGATAGATCAATTTAAAACGCATCTTATTCAGGCAAATGCCAAAAACTCTAAAATGATTTTAGAAGATGTGCGTAAAATATTCAATATAGACGATCTAGAAGTTGGAAATTATATTGTCGATGGCGATGCCTTAATACGTCCTTTTGGGGATGATGTAAAAGCTTTAACATTGCATCATGGAAATTCTATTTCATGTAAATCGTATGCTTGTAAACATGTTTATAATAGGTTGTTTCAAAAACATCTACCTGTTGTTTTATCTAATGTTCCTAATTATAGTAAGCAATCTAATGGTGATGTTTTAAGCGAAATGTTATTAGAAAAAGGGTTTAAAAGTGCGATTTTGTTACCTATAATTATCGATGGTAAACTTCAATTTATTGTAGAATTGGCGGCTTATAAAATCAACCAATTAAACGATATTAATAAGGTGAAGTTAGACACAATTATGCCTTTTATTTTAAGTCATTCAAAACGGTCAATTTCTGAATACGATAACGAAATAAGTGCTGTCATTCAAAATCAATGTACTTCTATTCATCCTGCTGTAGAATGGCGTTTCGTTGAAGAAGCACATCGATTTATTCAGGATCGAAACTCAGGAAATTCGGCTTCTTTTAAAGAAATTACTTTTGAAGACGTTTTGCCTCTTTATGGACAAATAGACATTGTAGGATCTTCTGTTGCTCGAAATCACGCGATTCAGGAGGATTTAAATATGGCGCTTAAACAAATAAAAAGCATCCTGCAACAATTGCTAGTCGAAAGAAATATGCCGTTCTACGAACAACTTATTTATAAAATAGACAAACAGATTTACGAGCTTGATGCCGATTTTAATAATAATACAGAACAAGAAATTCATTTGTTTTTCGAAAAGGATATTTATCCTTTGTTTCAGCATTTAAAGACTTCAGGAACTAAAAATAATGCTATACATGAGTTTTTAAATTTTATTGGTGAAGAAAAACAATCCTTTTATGTAGCAAGAAAGCAGTACGACCAAACGATAAATGTCATCAATAAAAACCTGTCTAGTTTTTTGGATAAACAGCAAGTTAAAGCACAAGCCATTTTTCCTCATTATTTCGAAAAATTTAAAACAGATGGTATCGAACACAATATATATGTTGGGAATTCTATTGCGCAATATGGCAATTATCACGAATCGGTAATTTATAATTTAAGGTTATGGCAACTGCAAGTGATGTGCGAAATGGAATCTTTGTATTATAAAAGTCAGGAATCATTTCCTGTAAAGTTGGATGTGGCTTCGCTTATATTGGTTTACGATGTGCCGTTAACGATTCGTTATCGCATAGACGAAAAACAATTCGATGTAGATGGTGCTTATAATGTGCGATACGAAATGATTAAAAAACGTATTGATAAGGCACTTATTAAAGGCACAACCGAGCGTATTACACAGCCTCATAAATTATGTGTAGTCTTTTCTACAAATGTTATTGAGCGTGAATATTTAAGTTATTTTGAATTTCTTCAATCTAAAAATTACATCGGAGGTAATATTGAAATAGTCGAAGTTGAAGAGCTTCAGGGTGCAAGTGGTATTAAAGCCATTCGTGCAGATATTAACCCAAATCTAACGCATACTGAAACCGTGTTTTCTATTGCAGATTTACAAGCATCACTTTAAAAAGGAACCTCTCGCTTATGAATAAATTTCTACTTTATTTTATCTTTATTGCCTTAACTAGTTGTGCAACTTATCAGTCTAGTAGCACCCTAAAAACATCAGAACCATTACAAGATATAAATACTGAAACTATTAACCTTTTCCTAGTCGGAGATGCTGGTAAACCTGAAAACGACCATGCTCCAAAAGCACTTTTAGAAATACAAAAACAGTTTGCATTGGCAGATAAAGAAGATTTTTTGTTTTTTTTAGGTGATAATATTTACCCAAAAGGATTTCCTGACAAAGGCGAAAAAGGACATAAAGCAGCTAAAAAAGCGATGGAATTGCAGTTAGAAGTTGCAGAAAATTTTCCTGGTTCTGTGTATGTAATTCCAGGAAATCACGATTGGTACAGCGGATTAAAAGGATTGAAACGGCAAGAGAAATTAGTAGAAGATGCCTTAGGTAAAAATACGTTTAAACCCGAAAACGGTTGTGGGATTGAGCGGATTAATATTAACGACGATGTCGTTTTAATACTGGTAGATTCGCAATGGTATATAACCAATTGGAACAATTACCCGACCATAAACGACGATTGTGAGATTAAAACTAGGGATCAGTTTTTAGAAGAATTTAGAAGCGAAATTAAAAAAGCCAGAGGGAAAACAACTATAGTCGCGATTCATCATCCCATGTTTAGTAATGGCCCGCACAATGGGCAATACACCTTTGGTGATTATATGAAACCGTTGCCTGTTCTTGGCAATGTGAAAAATATTTTAAGAACAACAAGCGGAATTTCTAATGCCGATATGTCCAATTGGTTTTATAACGATTTACGTAAAAATCTAATCGCAGCAGCACAACAGAACGATAATGTTGTTTTTATTTCTGGTCATGAGCATAGTCTACAATTTATTCAATCAGAGAATTTAACTCAGATTATAAGTGGGTCAGGCTCTAAAACAACAGGAGTAAGGCCACGAAGAGACGATCAATTTGGGTTAGGAGCAAATGGCTATGCGGTATTAAATATTCATAAAAATCAAGATTCAGATGTGCAATTTGTGGCAGCAGAAACGAATACCGTTGTGTTTAAATCTGATATTTATAAGTCGAGTCCTAATACTATAATTAATTACCCAAAGCTGTTTCCAGATTCTATCTCGGCGTCTATATTTACCAAAGATGAAACTACAAAATCTCCGTTTTATAAATTCCTGTGGGGAGAACGTTTTCGCGATTATTATAGTATACCAGTCGCTGCTAAAATAGTAAACTTAGATACACTTAAAGGCGGATTAACACCTGTGCGAAAAGGAGGAGGAACACAATCGCGGTCGCTACGATTAGAAGATCAAAATGGTACGCAATACGTTATGCGTGCACTCAAGAAAAGCGCAACACAATACATTCAGGCGGCCATGTTTCGTGATCAATATGTAGAGGGACAGTTTACCGATACCGCTACAGAAGCGCTCGTTGCCGATGTGTTTACAGGCGCACATCCGTACGTTTCTTTAACCATTAGCACCTTGTCTGATGCTATTGGTGTGTATCATTTAAATCCTGAATTGTATTACTTACCAAAGCAAAATGCATTGCTGGAATTTAATAATGAATTTGGAAATGAACTTTATTTTTTCGAAGAACATACCTCTGAAGGACATCCAAATTTAGCCGATGGTTATTTTACAGGAGATATTATAAGTACCATGGATTTGTTTGAGGAACTTCACAAAGATGAGGATATAAGTATAGATCAGGACAATTATATAAAAGCCCGATTATTTGATATGCTTATTGGCGATTGGGATCGGCATCAAGATCAATGGCGCTGGTTAGAGTTTAAAGAAAATGGTAAAACCATTTATAAAGCATTACCAAGAGACCGAGATCAAGCGTTTTCTAATATGTCTGAAGGTTTAATGTTAGGTGCAGCTGTGACTTTAATTCCTACCGCTCGCGTGCTTAGAAAATATGAAGGCGATTTAAAAGACGTGAAAGGTGTTAATGCCGAACCTTATCCTTTAGATGTGGCATTTCTTACCGATATAGATAAATCGGTTTGGGACGCTCAAGTTGCCTATATCCAAGAGCATATTACAGATGAGGTTATCGCCGAAGCCTTTTCTAAATTACCAAAAGAAGTTCAAGACCAATCGGTTTCAGAATTTATAAAACTCATAAAAGAACGTCGTGCCAATCTTCAAATTATTGCCGATCGTTATTATAAACTGGTGAGTAAATTCGCCATAGTGACAGGAACCAATAAAGACGATTATATATTGGTAAATGGACTAGATGATGGTAAAGTTGAAGTGTCTGTATTTAGAAAAAAAGATGATACAATTAAAGATCGATTTCATCATAAAATATATAATCCTAAAGAAACTAAGGAGATTTGGATTTATGGTTTAGATGATGATGATACATTTGTTGTTAAAGATAAAAGTAAGCGCATTAAAATCCGATTAATTGGTGGGCAAAACAACGACGACTACAGTGTCGAAAACGGAAAGAACATTGTTATTTACGATTATAAATCGAAAAAAAATGATATGCTAAATGCAAAATCTGCTAAAATAAAATTAACAGACGATTACGATACGCAAGTTTATAATTACAAGAAATTCAAGAATAACACCAATCAATTGGTACCGATTTTGGGTGCAAATCCTGATGACGGATTTAAATTAGGGGTTTCAGATGTGTATACAACTTATGGTTTCGAACGTAATCCATTTACCAGTCAGCATACTTTTAAAGCGGCATACTATTTTGCAACAAAAGGTTACGAAGTTTTATATACTGGTGAATTTGCTTATGTCGTTGGACAGTTAAATCTGAAGGTTAAAGCCGACTTCCAGAGTCCAAATTATACCCTTAATTTTTTCGGATATGGAAATGAAACCGTTAATGATGATGCCGAGTTTGGGATGAACTACAACCGCGTTAAAGTGAGAAGTTTTGGTGTAAAACCGACTTTAGTTTGGAACTCTCAGCGTGGAAGTGAAATTGAATTTGGTTTGCAATATGAGACCACCGAAGTCCATAATGCAGCAGATAGATATGTTGAAGATAATGGAGAAACCTTGCCGTCTTATGTGTTTGATGAAGTACAATTTGGAGGATTGCATGCGGCTTATCATTTTACGAACTACGATAATAAAGCATATCCGACAATGGGACTTTTATTCGATTTAGAAACAGGGTATAGTCAAAATTTAGATGTTAACGGACGCGGTTATGGCTATGTAATTCCTAAGTTAGGTTTGGCACATAAACTAGACTACGCTGGGCGTTTGGTTCTAGCATCAACTTTAAAAGCGCATCTTAATATTGGTAATGATTACGAATTTTACCAAGCAGCCGCAATAGGAGGTGAGGATGGTTTACGTGGTTTCAGAAATCAGCGTTTTACAGGTAAGCGATCCTTTTATCAGAATACAGATCTTCGTTATAGTTTAACCAATTTAAAAACACCTTTACTGCCTATTAAAATAGGGATGTATGGGAGTTTCGATTATGGTCGTGTGTGGTTATCTCAGAGCACTTCAAACAAATGGCATAACTCTTATGGTGGTGGACTCTTTGTTAATGGGGCAGAATTAATGACTGCCAATTTGGGAGTATTTAATTCGGTGGATGGTGTTCGAGTGGCCTTTGGTTTAGGGTTTGGATTTTAAATGAAAAGAGAAATGAACATCCGTATTAACTCATAATGTTGTTATTGTAAGTTTGAGCGGAGTCGAAAATTATTAAATACGATCTTCGAGGCCGCTCGATTTTATACTTAGTTAATTAAAACACTATAACTAAACACCTAGCAGATATTCAAAAGAGCATAATTAGATTTCTAAAATTATCCTCTTTTTTTAAATTTCAGGGTTGAAAATGTATATGTCTAAATCAAATTAATGTCTGCAAAGATTACTCTTTGGTTTTTTCAAATTCAAATGAAATTTCCATGTCTCCACCAGAAACCATAGCATGTAATGTCGTTCCGTTAATCCAATATTTTATCGTGTTAGGAAATTCAATTTCGGTGTTTTCACAAGTAAAAGAATCTGTATTATGCTTAATACCTTCAAATATGGTCCAAGAATCCTCTTCAGGCGTTTTTACATTTAAGTCCCAAGCTTCGTTCACTTTTATTAACTGAATCAGTTCTTGACTAATAGTATCTCCATTTTGCTTAGTAAATCCTATTCCGGAATATTCGGTGTCATTAATCTTTTTCCAATTTTCGAAAGTAGCTTTGCCTAGTTCTTCATCTAATCGTTTCCAGTTTCCTAATAACCAATCAAAATCTTCAGACTGTTGTTCCGAAACGGTATGAGACGGTTCCGTTGTCTGTTGCTTTTTTTTCCCTTGATTGCAACTGCAAAGGAATAATGCGAAACAAATTATCATCAGGTTTTTCATAGTCGTACATTTAATAACACTAATTTAGATTAAAAATATGCGTTTCTCCGGGTTTTAAACTGATTTTAAGATTACTATTCTTATTTAAAGTGACCGTTATGTCTTGGTCGCCCAACGCACTAACGCGAAATTTACCGTCTTTTTCAGATAGATATAAATCGGTTTCTACAGAGGTATCTAAGGTGACACCTTTTAAACTCATCTCCTTAATCCCAAAAGCAAAACAAGCCCCGTTAACGGCAAGTACTGTGGTGTCGTCTCCATGTGCTCCCCATGGAAAAGTAATTACTTTCCAATTTTTTAATACTATGTCTTCTAGAGTCTGGTCAATACCATTATTGTAGCCTTTATACGGCAAAATAACCGTTAAGAAGTCAAAATTTTGTTGATTTTCCTTTGTAATTACCGTCCAGTTTTTTCCGTTAGCTCCAGAAATTTCAGCGGTATCTGTGGCATTAAGCTGAAAAATATCGCTACCAACCGCATCCGGGAAGGAAGCACGAATAAGGTCTGAACTCAATTCGGAAGTGTAATGGCCTTGCCAAACCTGTTTGTAATCGTGAGTCTTATCAGATTTAAAATTATCTTTTACAATCCAAAATTTATCTTTTACATAAATCACCTGGCGCGAATAGTTTACGCCTATATTTTCAAAACCATCATGTGTTCCTACAAAAAGATCGTATTCAGTATTTGTATTCCAAGCAATGGTTTTAGGCGTTGGTAAATTCTTAAACTTTCCAAAACCACTTCCCCCTTTGTTCGATGTCCATGCTTTACCTTGTAATTCATTATCTACCAATGCGACGTTTTTCACCATCGAATTTTTAAACACATCTAAATCTTCAAGCGAATATCTAACCTGATAATTCGGAAGTATAATATGTCCGTTAGCCATCGCCTGAATTCCTAAAACATCGCCATGCTGGTGGTCTGGCTTGTCGGCATCTACACCATTACTTATAATCATCATATCATCATCTGCATCCCAACCTTGTCTCATAATATAATACTCGGTGTCTTCAAAGGCTAGCGAGCCATATTCAGGACGTTTCTTTTCGATATGATTTAATTGTTCTACTTGTGCATTACTCAAAAACCAATACATGCTGGCATCCACTTTATTGGTCGCGAAATATCCAAAACTAGGATCGTTGTATAGTAAGTACCCGAGTGTTAACGCTCCAGAAATATCATTACTTTCTGCCCAAGGTTTACGCGTGTCGTCTTGAAGAACCGGAGCACTTTTGTCTGGATACGCAATTTTTGGTAAAGTGGTAAACAGCGATTTTAGTTTGTCTTCCCAGGCTTGATCCACTTCTATATCATTGATTTTTATTAATTGGTAGGTATATAAATAGTTGTTAATATCGTCCATATGGTAGTGCACAGAACGTTCAAATTGAAAGCCATCTGCGTTAATTTCTTTATCCAAATGCTCACTTAATCGTAACATCGCTCTGTCGTACCAATTATCGGTGCCTTCAAAATCATGTAATAAAATAGATATTGCTGCCAAAGCCGACATCCCTTTTGTTTGATGATTTCCGGGACTAAATTTGCTGTTGTTTTTATAAAGATGTGCTCCTGTCTGCAGCAGTGTGGCTATGGTTTGTAACTGATCTGCATCGGTATAGGCCTTGTCGCTTAAAAACATATTGTGTATCCATAACCAATTGGTAACACGATACCCCGCACGGTATACTTCGTAAACCCCATTTCCGTCTTCAATAGTTTCAAAATTTTCAGATTCAAGCGCAAAGTTTAGTGAACGCATCTGTTCCACAAAATACCTAATATATTTAGGGTCTTTACCATCGTTAAAGTATAACATGGCAATATCTACCATTTTATGCTGTCTCGCCAAATGTCTCAATGCATAGGCGTCTACAGGGCCTCCTTTTAGGTAGTTAAATGGCAGTTCCCAATCGGTAAAATCGGGGAATTTATTAAGATGGTCTAGTGCTCTTTCTTTATGACTTGAAGCATTATTGTAAGTGTCGTTGTAAATTTTTAAACGCTCTGGAAATGTTTTGTAATCGTAATAAAAGCGTTTAGAAAACTGTTCTCTAAAATATGCTGCGAGTCTAGCTTCTGTTATTTTTCCGTCAACTTCTAATTGCTCACGGACTTCAGGTTTAAGATAATTAGGAAGCTCTGTGACGGTTAAAACTTTCTGACTAGGAATCTCTTGTGCCCAAAGGGTTGTTGAAAATACAGTTAAAAATAGGATGCTAAAACTGAATTTATAGAGGTGGTTTATGTTGAAAAAATGTGAAGAGGTTGAGGTGCTAGAGCGTTCAATCATGTATTTATGTTTACTAATGAAGATTAAAAAATAAAAATTTAAAGATAATAAAGTTATGTTGAATTGAAGAAAACTGAGGGCGTGATAATGTTTGTTTTTAGATGAAATTGTGTTGTGATTTAATGTTATGTGTCGAAGATTATAATGTTAGTTTTTCGTCCTCTTAAAAATAGAAAAACACGGGTTTTAATCATTTTATTTGATGGCGATTTAGTATTTTTAAGGTATCAGTATTAGATTTTTTGTTTTGAACGAAAAAGGAAATTTAAGCAACCAAATAGGTGAAACTATTTTTGAATTAATAGAGATTAGACATGTATAAAATTCATTTAGAAGATAGTGATGGCCACTTAAGCACATTTACATTCAGACCGAACGGTGATGAAAATCTAATGACTTTTATTGTTGATAATTTGGCTGAAGATATTGGCGATTGCAAAGGTAGAGCCTGGTGCGGTACGTGTATGGTTAAGCAAATAAATGGAAACTACGACGACACTATTATTCCTGATGAACAGTTGCTATTGGATGCGTTTCCCGATATTCCAAATATACGTTTATCGTGTCAGATTTTTTTAAATCCAAAGTTAGATGGCACAACATGGAAGGTTCTAGATTCAAGGCAATTTATGTAGCGAAGTTTTTCACTACTTTTGCAAAAATATTTTTCTGAATGTCTATCACTCTATTATCATCGCCTTTACAAGGATTTACCGATTTTCGTTTCCGTAATGCATTTCATCAATCGTTTGGTGGCATAGATACATTTTATGCGCCTTATATTAAGATGAATGGTAAAATGGTGATTAAAAATAATTATCAGCGCGATTTAAATCCGGAGCATAATACCGTTCCATATTTGATTCCGCAAGTGATGACAAACGATCCCGATGAGTTTCTGTTCGTGATTAAATACATTGAATCGTTAGGTTATAGAGAACTGAACTGGAATTTAGGCTGTCCATATCCGATGGTAACTAAGCAAGGTATGGGGTCTGGACTAATTTGCAATCCAACAAAAATAGATGACGTGCTTCACAAAGCACATAACGAAAGTGATATTACTATTTCTATGAAAATGCGTTTGGGTTACGATGAACCTGACGAGATTTTAGGTGTGTTTCCTATATTAGAAAAGTACCCGATTAAGAATGTTGCAATTCATGCGCGCCTGGGGAAACAGTTATATAAAGGTGGAACAGATTTAGAAGCTTTTCAAAAATGTGTAGATCAGAGTCCGCATAAATTATACTATAACGGAGATATTACAAGCGTACAAGCGTATAGAGATTTGCAAGAACGTTTTCCAAGTATCGACCATTGGATGATTGGGAGAGGCTTAATTTCAGATCCGTTCTTACCACAAATGATTAAAAATAATACCACGGTATATCCAGAAAATAGATGGCAAGTTTTCAAGGAATTCCACGATACTATTTATCAGCAATACGATGAAGCTTTATCAGGGCCGATGCCTATAAAAATGAAAATGCTTGGATTTTGGGACTATTTTTCTCAGTCTTTTAAAGATCCTAAAAAGGTATATAAAGCCATAAAAAAAAATGGTAGCCCTAGAAATTATAGAGCTACCGTAAATGAGATTTTTGCAAAGCAGAAGTAAGTTATTGATTCTCTATATATCAAAATCAAAAGACTTAGATTATCTTATTCTGTTTTTTAGTGCGAAATGAAGTTTTCAAAGTGATTTAAGCTTCGTTTGCAGGTTTTCCTATAGTGGCTAAAATACCACCATCTACATATACCACATGTCCGTTTACAAAATCACTCGCTTTAGAACTTAAAAAGATAGCTGCTCCGGCTAAATCTTCTGGGTTCCCCCATTTTTCAGCGGGTGTTCTATTTATGATAAATTCGTTAAAAGGATGTCCGTCCACACGAATGGCAGCAGTTTGTGTGGTTGCAAAATAACCAGGTCCTATACCATTAACTTGAATGTTATATTTTGCCCATTCGGTAGCCATATTTTTAGTTAACATTTTTAGACCACCCTTTGCAGCAGCATAAGCTCCTACATTGTTTCTTCCTAATTCGCTCATCATAGAACAGATGTTAATCACTTTTCCTGCTTGGCGTTTAACCATATTTTTAACCACATATTTAGAGACAATAAACGGACTTACTAAATCAATATCTATGACTTGTTTAAAGTCGGCAACTTCCATATCTAAAAGTGGCGTTCTTTTTATAATTCCAGCGTTGTTTATTAAAATGTCTATGGGGCCAACTTCATTTTCTATTTTTGTAACGGCTTCAATAACATCGGCTTCAATCGAGACATTAAATTTATAACCAACAGCAGTAATACCTTCTTTTTTTAATTCGGCAACAGCGTTATCAATCTTGTCTTGCGAAGAATTTCCATTTATAATTATGTTAGCTCCAGCAAGGCCCAATCCTCTTGCCATAGCCATTCCTAAACCGTGTGTGCTTCCTGTAATTAAGGCGTTTTTTCCTTTTATATTAAATAGATCTAAACTCATTTTGGTATCTTGATTTGGTTATTTTGCAATATTCTTGTTGCATTAATCTAATGCTATATCTAACTATTCATCTTTGTAATAGATAAATTATAGCTATTTGTATTCAAAAAAATATTTTTAAAGATATAATAAATGATATTGGAATTAAAATTAAAATTCAAAAATCAATTTAGTGGAGTTTAACTCCTAAAAGCAAACCCTTACTTTAGTATTGTGTAATACAAAACAAAAAGGGTAGTGACATAAAATCACGACCCTAAGTATATTTATTTTTTAAAAAGTATTAGCAGTCTAAAACAAATGAAAATGTTTGTTTTAGTAATTTACGTAATCAATAATTTCTAATCCGTAACCTATAATTCCTACACGCTTTGTGTGTTCACTATTCGAAATTAATCGAAGTTTATGAATACCTATATCGTGTAATATTTGAGCTCCAATTCCAAAATCTTTATTATCCATTGAAATAATCGGAGCTTTAGTTATGCTATTCTCCTTTTGTTCATCTTTTAAAATAGTTAATCTTTTCAAAATATTCATAGCTTTTGGCTCTTGATTAATAAAGAGCACTGCACCACTTTCGGCTTCGTTAATAACCTTAAACATACTGTCTAATTTAGCATCGGCATTATTAGTTAAAGTACCTAAAATGTCGTTGTTTACTAAGGTTGAATTTACTCGAGTTAACACCGGATCATCAGATTTCCAACCTCCTTTTGTTAGTGCTATATGTACTTGATTATTTGTAGTTTGCTTATAAGCTCTTAGACGAAATTTACCAAAGCGCGTTTCGATATCAAAATCCTCTTTCTTTTCAATTAATGAGTCATGCTGCATTCTGTAAGCCACTAAATCTTCAATAGAAACAATCTTCAAATCAAATTTTTTAGCTACCTCTTTTAGTTGAGGTAGTCTAGCCATGGTACCATCTTCGTTCATGATTTCGACAATCATTCCTGCAGGTTCTAATCCTGCCAATCTAGCCAAATCTATTGCTGCTTCTGTATGTCCTGTGCGACGTAAAACACCACCTTCTTTAGCGACAAGTGGGAATATATGTCCTGGTCTAGATAATTCGAACGCTTTGGTCTCAGGATCAACTAAAGCTTGAATAGTACGTGCTCTATCTGCAGCCGAAATTCCTGTAGTAACGCCTTTACCTCTTAAATCTACAGATACTGTAAAAGCAGTTTCCATATGGTCTGTGTTGTTGGTTACCATCATGTGTAAATCGAGTGCTTTACAACGGCTCTCTGTAAGTGGAGCACAAATTAATCCGCGGCCATGAGTCGCCATAAAATTTACCATTTCTGGTGTTGCTTTCGATGCTGCGGCAACAAAGTCGCCTTCGTTTTCACGATCTTCATCATCTACAACTATAATTACTTTACCATTTCTAATATCGTCAATGGCTTCTTTAATACTATGTAGTTTAAAAGAAGAAGGTGTCTTTTCTTTTGTATCTGTCATCATGTTACAAAGATATTGCTTTTAGTTTAAATGTAGTATAGCATCCTGGCTTAAGTCTGCTTTTACTTTGTGCCTTAAGAATACACAAGCGATAGGATAAATAAATAAGCCTAGTATGAAAAGTGGAATGTTAGAGTTTTTATTTTTCTGTTGTAACTGCTTTGTAAGACTTACTAAACTGAATTGTTGTGCGATATAATAAATGATAAAAACCACCAGACAAATAATACTTAATTGTATAGATGTTGCTGCTAATTCTGGCATTTTATTATTTTTTAGAATGAAAAATAGCAGAAGTAAAATAACTCCAGTCAGGTAAGAAATTAAACTGAATTTAGAATATATATTAAATAAGTTAGCAAGGTGTTTCGAGGTTTCGAATTTAGGATCGATATGAATACCTTTCAACCTAATTGCTTCTAAACTTAAATTACGTTCTTCTAATGTATATAAGGCATCGATTTTACCTGATTTATGGTAACTGAAAGCTGTAGGGTCTTTAATAAGTTCAAGCAGTTTATCTTCTTTATAGCGTTTAAAATCGCTAAAATCTCTGCTTAATCCGTCAGGGAATTTGTCCTTGGAATTATCCTTAAAGGGTAATAATTTTTTAAGTGGAATTAAAATATGGTCAAATTCAAATAAGCCTTTATCGGCAGTAGCTCGACGTGTTAAAAACACACCTAGTGGAAACATAATTAATGTTGAAAACCAAGTTGCTAAAATTGGACTGAAAGTACCATCTTTAGCACTGTTTTTTGCGAAGATACCAATAAAGTGATATGTTAAAAACAGCAGAATAGCAATAATCATTGGTAAACCTAAACCTCCTTTTCTAATTAAAGCACCTAACGGAGCCCCAACAAAGAAGAGAATGACACAGGCAAAACCTAACGATAATTTTTCATGTAAAGCAATAACATGTTTGTTTAACCAAGCTGATTTTGCTTTAAACGATTTTTCATTTGTATTAATAATTTGTTCAGTACTCGAAGTGTTGTTAATTGCGAGTTCTATAATTTGAAGTCGTTTGGCGTTATTAAATAGACTTAAAAGGTTACCGTTAAAAATGGTGTCTTTTACAGTCTCACTTCCAGATTCAAGATTCTTAATACTATACCGATTATAAATATTTTTAGAGAACTTTAGATAATCATCTTGACGTTCTAAAGCAAGAGAATCTATAGTGTAATTTAAATCCGAAATATTTAACATGTTGTATTTATCGGTCACATTTTTGTCCTCTAAATCTACGTCGTTTAATTGCGATAAATCCGTGTTAATGGTATAGGTATCGAAAGCACTTTTTGTTGCTGGACGTCGGCGTCTTTCTTTTGCTTTTTTAGGCGGAGTATCGTCGTAATAATAGCCGTCTTTCAAAATTAATTTCAAAATATCAGAATCTTCCTGACCGACAAATTCTCCTTCTTTGGCTACGATTGTGGTGTAGTTTCCTAAACCATTATCAGCTTTTTTATGAATAATAACATCATGTAAAAACTGACCATTATCGCCCGTTTTTTTAGTAACTTTTATATTAATAGTACCAACATCGTTAAACTGTCCTTCGGCGATTACCATGGCCGGTTTTAATTTAGCGATATTTTTCCTGAGGTTGTACGAATTATACTCTCCCCAAGGAATAACATTGTTAGAAAAGAAAAACGTAACAACACCTAAGATTATAATAAAAATACTAAGACCTGCCATAGCACGTTGCAAAGAAATCCCAGTAGATTTCATGGCAGCAAATTCGTAATTCTCAGCAAAATTTCCAAATACCATAATAGATGAAAGTAAAATGGTAAGCGGTAAAACTAAAGGGATTAATTTTGGTGAATAATACAGTAAAAATTTGAGAATAACCGTTACGTCTAAATCTTTACCCGCAAGCTCTTTAATAAAAAGCCAAATGGTTTGTAAGACAAAAATCATCATGAGTATCACAAAGACACTAATAAATGTTTTTAGGTATGTAGTTAGAATATAGCGGTCTAAAATTTTCAAGTAAAGCCTAGTTTAGTTTATTGATATAATAGTTTTTGTATTTGTTTTTATCGAATGAGAATGAGGCTTTAGATAAAATTTGATTAGTTTCAAACGCGGTCACTGTAAGTGTTGTTTGTGTACTGTTTTGCCCAACTTCAATTAAATTATAAATATGTTTAGTTTGAGGGTCTATACCCAAAAGTACATGTTTTATTTCTGAATTTGAATCGATAGGCGTTAATTTTACATACTGGATTTTACGTCCTTTTATGTTTTTTTCTTCTCCCATTTTATAGGTGTAACCTTTTGTGTAGAAGGATAACATTTTACCAGGAGTAATGCTGCTTTCGTCGTTAGGGTCTTCAGAAGAAATAGTAACTTCTTCATCTTCAGGATTGATGCTATATAAAGTCTTACCGTCGAAAATTCTGGTTATTCCCAAAATATTCAATACATATTTATCACCTTCCATAACAACATCTCCACGAGTTTCTTGGTTGATGTTTTCTGCAGTATTTTGAAGTACATATTTAAAATCTAATGAAATATTATCGTAAGATTTTACCTTTTGTGAAACTTGATCTAAAAGTGATTTTGCTTTAGCATCGTTTTGGCTAAAGCCTAAAAGGCTGAAGCATAATGTAAGTGAAAGTAAAAATGTTTTCATTCTAGTTATTCTTTTCATTTTGTAATAATTGTTCTAACGCAACAAAATCGGGAACTAATACTTGTCTGGCTTTGCTACCTTCAAAAGGTCCAACAATTCCGGCTGCTTCTAATTGGTCGATTAATCGTCCAGCACGATTGTATCCTAATTTTAATTTACGTTGTAATAATGATGCAGATCCTTGTTGAGCTGTAACAATAACTTCGGCTGCATCTTTAAATAATTTATCTCTGTCGGAGATATCAATATCAAGATTTGTGCCACCTTCTTCACCAACATATTCCGGAAGTAAATGCGCGTCTGGATATGCCTTTTGTGCACCAATAAAATCGACTACACGTTCCACTTCTGGAGTATCTACAAAAGCACATTGTATACGCACCAATTCGTTCCCTTGAGTGAAAAGCATATCTCCACGACCAATAAGTTGATCTGCTCCAGAACTGTCTAAAATGGTACGTGAATCAATTTTAGATGTTACTCTAAACGCAATTCTGGCAGGGAAGTTGGCTTTAATAATACCCGTAATAACATTCACTGACGGACGCTGAGTTGCGATAATTAAGTGAATACCAATAGCACGGGCTAACTGAGCTAAACGTGCTACAGGAGTTTCAACTTCTTTACCAGCCGTCATAATTAAATCGGCAAACTCATCTACAACCAAAACAATATAAGGTAAATAGGCATGTCCGTCGTTAGGATTTAATTTTCGTGCTTTAAATTTTGTGTTATATTCTACAATGTTACGACATAATGCGTTTTTAAGCATTTCGTAACGATTATCCATCTCTATACACAAAGAATTAAGTGTATTAATTACTTTGGTATTGTCGGTAATAATCGCTTCAGCACTATCTGGTAATTTCGCTAAATAATGACGTTCAATTTTATTGAATAGCGTTAATTCAACCTTCTTTGGATCGACTAATACAAACTTAACTTCGGCAGGATGTTTCTTATATAATAAAGACGTTAATACTGCATTTAATCCAACCGATTTACCTTGACCTGTAGCTCCTGCCATTAGTAAGTGAGGCATTTTCGCCAAGTCTACAACAAACGTTTCATTACTAATAGTTTTTCCGAAAGCGATAGGCAATTCCATTTCTGATTTCTGAAATTTCTGAGAGGCAATTACAGATCGCATAGAAACGATAGTAGAATTTTTATTAGGAACTTCTATACCTATAGTCCCTTTTCCTGGAATAGGCGCGATAATACGGATACCTAATGCAGACAGCGATAATGCGATATCGTCTTCTAAGTTTTTAATTTTAGAAATACGAACTCCTGCTTCTGGTACAATTTCATATAATGTAACTGTTGGACCAATAGTCGCTTTAATACTCGCAATACCAATTTTATAATTGTTTAAGGTTTCTACAATTCTATTTTTGTTGCCTTCAAGTTCTTCTTGGTTAATAGAAATGCCTTCGTTATCGTATTTTTTTAATAAATCCAATGGAGGAAATTGATATTTTGCAAGCTCTAAAGTTGGATCAAACAAGCCAAAATCTGCAACTAATTTATTTGATAAATTATCAGTTTCAGAAAGTTCTTCTTGGATAGTTTCGACTTCAATACTTAATTCTTCATCTTCAATAGTTTCTTCTTTTGGAGCTTCAACCTCAAATGTGCTTTTTGGAATATCTTTGACGGGTTTTGTTACTAAAGGCTCAAATTCAACTACAGGTGTTGGTTCCGGCTTAGGTATTACAGTTTTTGGTTTTACAGGAGCAACTGGTTGTGTTGGTTTTTCTGCAATACTTGCTTGATGCGCAGATTTAATAGCTTCTGCTTCATCACTTAAATTATTATCGAAGGGAACATGTGCTTCTTTATTTGATTTTAATTCATCTGAAATATCCTTTTTAGCCGATTTAAAGAGCGCAATAAAACTGTGAATTGTAATATTAAATCGTGTTGCTAGATATACTATAAGTCCGAAGAATAGAAGTAATGCTACGCCTAAAATACCAATATAATCTTGTAAAAAAGTATTGGTTTCATAACCAACAGTACCACCTAAAATGGCATGTTTTTCTCCAAAAAATCCGAAGAAAATTGAAATCCATACAATAAGGTACATTCCCCAAAACCAAAAACGTCTTAATTTGGCGTGATTTACATCTAAAAATACATGTAATCCAGAGCGAATAAGAAGGCCTGAAAAGATAAAAGCTGCGATTCCAAAACCGCGATATACAAAGATATCACTTAGCATGGCACCTAATTTTTTCACCCAGTTTTCTGCCTCTTCCTCACGTAAATAAAATTCGTTTAAAATGCTTTGATCGGCTTTCCCCGTAAAGAAGTAAGATAAAAAGGAGATTCCTAAAATAACACCAAAAATGATAAGTAAACTACCAAAAATTAGCTTTTGTTGGTTCGTTAATTTCAGACTTGGTTTCTTAAATTTAGGAGTACTCGTTTGTTTAGTTTGGGGTTTCTTTTTAGCCATCAACGCGCGGTTGTTAATTTGAACAAAAATACAAATTACTAACGTTTATCCTAAGGGTATAGTATTTAAAATAGTTTTGGAAGATAAATAATAAAACCAATAATTATTGCAGCTATAGCAGCAATGAAAACAGCCCCGGCAGAGATGTCTTTTATAAACCCGATTTTGGTATGGTGTTCTGGATGAATAAAATCGGCAATAGCTTCAACGGCAGTATTTAAGCCTTCAGCGGTCATAATGATTCCAATGGCTAAAATTTGAAACATCCATTCTGTTGCCGAAATAGTATAGTAAAATCCAGCGAAGGTCATGCATAGTGCAATTACAAACTGGATTTTTATACTTGATTCTGTCTTTAAAAGTAGGATAGCGCCTTTAAACGCATATCCTACACTTTTAATTCTATTAACTAGAAAGGATTCCTTTTTAGGCATTTTGTAGAGCCTCTAAAGCGGCTTTATAATTTGGTTCGTCTACAGTTTCTGAAACTTGTTCTGTATATTTTACGTTTCCTTTTTGGTCTAAAACGACTACACTACGAGAAAGTAATGCCTCTAAAGGTCCAGTTGTGAAATTTAAACCGTAAGCTTTTCCAAAACTACCATCTTTATAATCTGATAAAGAAATAACATTTTCTAATCCTTCTGCACCGCAAAAACGAGCTTGAGCAAATGGTAAATCGTGAGAAATACAAAGTACTTTTGTGTTTTCTAATGCACTAGCTTCTTTGTTAAATTGTCTTACAGATTGTGCACATGTTCCGGTGTCTACACTTGGAAAAATGTTTAAAATAACATTGCTTCCTTCAAAATCTTTTAATGATTTAGAACCTAAATCTGTTGTTGTTAATGTGAAATCTGGAGCTTTTGTTCCTACTTTAGGTAGTTCGCCAGAAGTTTGTATTGCGTTTCCTTTTAAGGTTACTGTTGCCATAATTATGATTTTTTTATTACAAGGTTTAAAAATAAGAATAATTAGATGCTTAAACTATTTGTTTTTTTTGATTTTTTAATTTCTGTTTAAGATTCTGAAAATTAGATAATTATTGCTGTTGTTCAGTTAATGAATTGTTAAAGATTATATTTTTTAAAAACCGACATACTTTAAATTTCGTTAGTAGGATGTGAACACTAAAAATAACAAAAATTAAAAACATCAAAATTATGAAAACATTAAATGTATTAAAATCAGTATTATTTTCTATCGCCATTTTCTCTTCTATTAGTGTCTTTGCTCAAGACAATATGAAGACTGAAAAAACAGTAATGGTAGGTGGTGCCAAAATGTATCCAAGTAAAAATATAGTCGAAAATGCAGTAAACTCTAAAGACCACACCACTTTGGTTGCAGCCGTAACAGCAGCAGAATTAGTAGATGTGTTATCTAGCGAAGGTCCTTTTACCGTATTCGCGCCAACAAATGAAGCATTTGCTAAATTGCCTAAAGGAACTGTTGAAACATTACTAATGCCTGAAAACAAAATGCAACTACAAACCATATTAAAATATCATGTTGTTGCTGGTAAATGGACCGCTACTGATCTTTTAAAGATGATTAAAGATGGAAAAGGAAAAGCAGAAATTACAACCGTAAGTGGAGACGTGATTACGGCTTGGTTAAAAGGGAAAAATATTTATGTAACAGATGAAAATGGAAATTCAGCACAAGTAACGATTGCAGATGTGAACCAATCTAATGGGGTGATTCATGTGATTGACACTGTGTTGTTACCAAAATCTTAATTTTTTAAGAGATTTATTAAGGTTGATTTTAAGAGTCGCTTCATTTTGGAGCGGCTCTTTAACTATCTAAGTATTTGAGAATTTCTTCCAGCTTCAGCAAAGTGCTTTGGCTAATTAGGAGTAATACATAAATATAATAGCGGTTTCAATATAAAATTGAAACCGCTATTATGGTTACTCAAGAATTTATTATTTATTTCAAATCGAAACGATCTGCATTCATCACTTTAGTCCACGCATTTACAAAGTCTTTTACAAATTTTTCTTTGTTATCGTCTTGTGCATACACTTCAGAATACGAACGTAAAATAGAATTAGACCCAAATACTAAGTCCATACGTGTCGCTGTCCATTTAACAACTCCTGTTTTACGGTCTCTAATTTCATAAAGACCTTTTTCTATTGGTTTCCAAGTGTTGCCCATATCTGTTAGGTTTACAAAGAAATCGTTCGTTAAAGCTCCAACTTTATCTGTAAACACACCATGGTTTGTATTATAGTAATTCGTTCCTAGCATTCTCATACCACCAACAAGTACTGTCATTTCTGGCGCTGTTAATCCCATTAATTGGGTGCGGTCAAGCAATAACTCTTCAGGACTTACTATATATTCCTTTTTAGTATAATTTCTGTATCCATCAGCTAATGGTTCTAAAGGAGTAAAAGAATCTGCATCAGTCATCTCGTCTGTCGCATCTCCTCGTCCTGGTGAGAAAGGCACAGCAATATCTAATCCGCCAGCTTTTATAGCTTCTTCAACTCCAACATTACCTGCCAAAACAATAGTATCTGCAATGCTAATTCCGAATTCAGCGGCAATAGGTTCTAATACTGATAAAACATATGCTAATCGTTGAGGCTCATTTCCTTCCCAATCTTTTTGAGGTGCCAAGCGGATACGTGCTCCATTTGCTCCACCACGTTTATCTGATCCACGGAATGTACGTGCGCTATCCCAAGCCGTATTTACCATTTCAGGAATGGATAATCCAGAAGCGGTGATTTTGTTTTTTACTGCATCAACATCATAATCCGTTGCTCCTTTTGGAATAGGATCTTGCCAAATTAAATCTTCTTGAGGGACGTCTGTACCAATATAGTTGGCTTTTGGTCCCATATCTCTATGTGTTAATTTGAACCAAGCACGAGCAAAAGTTTCTGAGAAATATTCTTGGTCGTTCATGAATTTTAATGAGATTTCCTTGTAAATAGGATCCATTTTCATAGCCATATCTGCATCAGTCATCATCGGGTTAAGACGCGTAGTATTATCCTCTACGTCTACAGGTTTGTCTTCTTCTTTAATACTTACAGGTTCCCATTGCAAAGCGCCAGCAGGACTTTTTACAGATTCCCATTCGTGGTTGAATAACATTTCAAAAAATCCACCATCCCATTTCGTAGGGTTAGTTGTCCATGCACCTTCAAGTCCACTAGTTACGGCATATCTACCTTTTCCGGATTTTGTTGGATTACTCCAACCCATACCTTGTTCTTCTACATTTGCAGCTTCAGGTTCTGGGCCTAAAATGCTAGCATCTCCATTACCGTGTGTTTTTCCTACGGTATGTCCACCGGCTGTTAACGCTACAGTTTCTTCATCGTTCATGGCCATACGAGCAAAGGTTTCACGGATGTGAAGTGCTGTTTTTAACGGATCTTGTTTTCCGTTAACACCTTCTGGGTTTACGTATATTAATCCCATCTGAACTGCTGCTAATGGATTTTCCATTGTTTCAGGATGATCTACATTCCTATATCGTTCGTCACTTGGTGCCAACCATTCTTTCTCGGCTCCCCAATAAGTATCTGTTTCAGGGTTCCAAATATCTTTACGTCCAAAAGCAAAACCATATGTTTTTAATCCCATATCTGCATAGGCAATAGTTCCTGCAAGCACTATTAAATCTGCCCAACTTACTTTATTTCCATATTTTTTCTTGATAGGCCAAAGTAATCTTCTTGCCTTGTCTAAACTCACGTTGTCTGGCCAAGAGTTTAAAGGGGCAAAACGTTGGTTTCCTGTTCCTCCACCACCGCGGCCATCAGAAATTCTGTAGGTTCCAGCAGAGTGCCATGATAAACGGATAAACAATCCTCCATAATGTCCCCAATCTGCAGGCCACCAATCTTGACTATCCGTCATTAAAGCATGCATATCTTTTTTTAAGGCCTCTATATCTAATTTTTTAAGTTCTTCATGATAATCGAAATCTTGTCCTAAAGGATTCGTTTTCGTATCATGCTGATGTAAAATATCAAGATTTAGCGCATTCGGCCACCATTCCATTACAGTTGATTTAGTAGATGTGTTTCCTCCGTGCATTACAGGACATTTTCCTGATGATGTACCATGTCCACTTGAATGTTCCTTATTCTCTTCTGAAATAGGATCAGCATCGTCTTGGCGTTGTTGCTGTTGTTGCTGCTGTTGTTGGTGATGTGGGCATTGACTAATATCGTCTGATGCTTTTGAGTTTTTATCGTTTTCCATATCTAAAAGGTTTAGGGATTTTTGTATTTGCAATAGATCAAATATACCCTAGTTATTATTTGTAATTTGAAAGATTTAATTTTCATATTCTATTCAATTATAAGTATAATTGATTGAAGTTTGTTTTATTATAATTTATTGTTATGATTAGTTGGTTTCCTCTAAAATTAAAATAAAAACATAAGAAATTTAAATATTTAGGTTAAATAATTGGTAATATGATAATTTAAGATCGTTTTGACTTCTTAGGATTTAAGATTCCATCATAATTTTAATGGTTTCGAACACCTAAGTCGAGGAAATATTTCTAGCCTTTCAGAAAATGACTAGTACCGAATTGTTCTAAATACTTAGTTAGAGGTAAACAATTTTAAGAGTCTGTGTTTTGAGAAATGAAGGAGAGTAGGGGAGCTTGGACTGTTTTTAGATCTTTCAATTTATTTTTTTTTGATCATTCCTAATTGTTGTGTTTTTACATTTATGTAGTTAATCGGAGAAGAAAAAATTACACCGTTTTATGTTCTCGACTACGCTCGAACACCATATAAAAACATGTATTGTGGTGTTTTACATGCAATCTAGAAGACTCGTTAAAAAATTGTACAATGAGAACTTAAACGATATTCGAGCGGAGTTGAGAATCCCTATGATAAACTATAAACAATTTGCCATTGCTATTATTTAATAGTGTGATTCGTGATTGTAAAATGTTTTACATGTGACTTTGGTACTAATAACTTCAGAAGGGCTATTTACAAAATCAATGCTTTTCTATTTCATAAATATCAAATTAATAGCGTCCTAAACGATTAATCACTTTTTTAAAAAAGATATACCGACGTTGACTTTATAGAATTATTTGTATTGAGAGAGGTACTTTTTTTATATAAGTTGAATTTTGTTTTTTTGCAGGCCTATCGAAAATTTATCGTAAAATTTGAAGTGAAAGTATCGTAAAATTTAAAGCTGTTTGAGCTAAACGAATGTCTCTATTTTATTGAGTTTTAGTAGCGAGTTCTTTAAATTTAGATAGTGAACGAAAAATTTAGATAAAAGTTCGTAAGCCTAGATTTTTTTGGCTTGGTTTATCCAGAGCGAAGTCGAAGGATCTTTTTAGCAATGAAAAAAATGAACATTTAATAATATTTAGGACACGATTGATATCAAATACAGCTTTGGAGAATGATTTTTTGTTTGTGGTTCTGTTTGAATAATAATATTCTGAGTTTAGGGTATAAAAAAATCCCCTCTTCCAAATGAGAAAAGGGGATTTTAAATTTTATAAGAGGTTGTTCTTATTTGTCTATAGAACCTAAAACACGTTTCATAAAACTGTTTAAAGCTTCTTTTTGTGGGGTACCATTTTTAATCATGGTATTTACCTCAAGTGCTCCGTACATATTAGAGATTAATTCACCAATAACATCTAGTTCCTCATCTTTTAATGATGATACTTCAGTTAATGCTTCAAGTGTTTCTATTGTTTCGTTTACGTAATCTTCGTCGTTTTCCTCAATAAATTGAGTGAGGTGTTTAATTACTGGTAATTTCATTCCTTTCTTCCGTCTTCCCAAAGGGAAGAAACTAAATTAATGGTTATTATTTTGTTTCCGTAAAGGCGAAACTTTACACTACTTCGTTAACAAGTTCTTTTAAAACGTCAAACTTATTAGTTTGTACTTGGTTAACAAATTCACCTTTTTTAAAGGTTGCAAAAGTAGGTAAGTTGTCTACGTTTGCTAATTTTCTTGATTCTGTAAATTTTTCAGCATCAACAATTACGAATGTTACGTTTTCGTTTTCGGTTGCTAATTTTTTGAATTTTGGTTTCATAATTCTGCAATTACCACACCAAGTTGCTGAGAATTGTACGATAACTGTATCATTACCAGATACAATTTCACTTAAATTGTCTTGTTCTAATTCTTGTACCATGACAGATAAATTTTTAGTTTACCATCCTTTAACGAAAAAGGATGGTAGATTTTGAAAGTGTTGTGTGCTTAGTTTTTTGCTAAATATGCAGCAGTACCTTTTGCATTGGCTTGCATTGCATCTTTACCTTCTTCCCAGTTTGCTGGACAAACTTCACCATTTTTTTGTACGTGAGTTAACGCATCTACAATACGTAAATATTCATTAACATTTCTTCCTAATGGCATGTTGTTAATGCTTTCGTGTTGTACAACACCGTCTTCATCAATAATATAAGTCGCTCTGTAAGTTACGTTATCACCTTCTACAGTTACATTTCCAGTTTCTTCGTTATACGTTTCATTAGTGATATCTAAAATACCTAAAGTAGACGCTAGGTTTCTATTCGTATCAGCTAAAATTGGGTAAGTAACACCTTCAATTCCTCCGTTGTCTTTTGCAGTGTTTAACCAAGCAAAGTGTACTTCTGGTGTGTCGCAAGATGCACCGATTACAATTGTATTTCTTTTTTCAAATTCAGCTGCAGCAGCTTGAAATGCGTGTAATTCTGTTGGGCAAACAAATGTGAAATCTTTTGGGTACCAAAATAAAACTACTTTTTTCTTATTGTTAATCGCTTCTTCTAAAACGTTTACTTTAAAAGTATCGCCCATTTCATTCATTGCGTCAACGTTTAAATCTGGGAATTTTTTTCCTACAAATGCCATAATATCTATATTTTTAAAATTGTTAATTTTCTTGATGCAAATATAGTGCTCTATGTCGATTTAAACTGTGAAGAAAATTCTAATTTTTTATAGTGCTATAAGTTTTAGTTATGCTTAATTATGAAAATGATAGTTTTTTATTATTTATCGGATAATTGTTTGATTTTAATCTTGAAGGCAGCGAAAATTAAAGTTGTAAACGGACTTAAATAATTGAAGAAAGCATAACCTGCATAATTCCAAGTGTCTACACCTAAAACACTACTTTGGTAAGCTCCACATGTATTCCAAGGAATCAATACAGAGGTTACTGTACCTGCATCTTCAAGGGTTCTACTTAAGTTTTCGGGTGCTAAACCTTTATCCTCAAAAGCTTTTTTATACATTCTACCAGGAATAACAATTGCTAGATATTGATCGCTGGCAATGGCGTTTAACCCAATACAACTAATTACTGTACTGGCAAATAATCCAAATACTGAATCGAATAAATTTAGAACAGATTTACTAATTCTAGCTAAGGCACCAATAGCATCCATAATACCTCCAAAAACCATGGCACATATAATTAACCAAATGGTTCCTAACATACCATACATTCCGCCTGAGGTAAATAAATCGTTTAATTCTTTACTGTCTGTAGCAACAGAGGTGTCTACGGTTATAGCAGTCATTATACCTTTATATGCTGACAGAAAATTAAGTTCTGCCGCTCCTGTAATTGACTTAACGATTTCAGGTTGAAATATAAGTGCAAACACACCTCCTAATAATGTACCTACTAATAATGCTGGAAGTGGGGGCGTTTTTTTTATAATTAAGAATATAACTATTGAAGGCGCTAGAAATAACCAAGGCGATATATTAAATGCACTATCTATCGAGGCAAGCATTGCTGAAGTGTCTGTAGTTCCATGAACATCTAGACTTAGTCCAAGTATAATAAATAGTATAAGTGTAACGATTAGTGTTGGAACAGTGGTGTATGTCATATACTTAATGTGCGAGAATAATTCACCACCAGCCATAGCAGGAGCAAGGTTTGTGGTGTCGCTTAAAGGAGACATTTTATCTCCGAAATAAGCTCCGGAAATTACGGCTCCAGCAGTCATTCCGTGATCAATTCCTAAGGCATTTCCAATACCAACTAGAGCGATACCAACTGTAGCAGATGTAGTCCAGCTACTTCCTGTTGCAATAGAAATAATGGCACAAATAATAACACATGCTGGTAAGAAAATCGTCGGATTTAGAATCTGTAATCCATAATAAATCATGGATGGAATAATACCGCTAATAAGCCAAGTTCCTGCTAAGGATCCTACAAATAAAAGGATAAGCAATGCGCCTGTAGTCGATTTAATATTTTCGGCAACTTCTTCTAGCATTTGGTCGTAAGATACCTTGTTAAAAAAACCTACAATGGCCGCAACTGCTGCACCAAGAAGTAAAATAAACTGATTACTTCCACTTAAAGCGTCATCACCAAAGGCATATTTTACATTGTAAAACAACATAATTACTAATGCTAAAACGGGAATTAAAGCTTCCCAAATACTTAGTTCTCTGTTTTCTACAATTGGGTCGTCTTTTGGTGTTGTAGGCTTTATGTCTTGGCTTTCCATGCGTAAATGTTAAGGTTGAAATAAGAAATGTATCGTTTTGTAATGTTACGATTTTACACGCTTATGTGCAAATACGGTTACAGATTAACATATTCCACAAAAAAAAAGATAAAAAAAAACACTTCTTATAATAGAAGTGTTTGTAGAAATAGGATAGATGATATATTATTTTAAAATGTGTAATTCTGTCATGCAATCATGCATCATCTTATAGGTACGTTCTATATCTGCATCTAATCCGATAGAGAATCTAATTAATCCGTCGCTTAAACCCATTTCTTTTTGTTCGTCTTCAGGAATTTCTGAAGAAGTAGAACTTCCAGGAGTAGAGAATAACGTTTTGTAAAATCCTAAACTCACTGCTAAATACCCTAAGTTTTTAGCTTGCATGAGTTCCATAAGCACATTCGCTTTCTCAAGTGAACCAACATCAATGGTTAGCATGCCTCCAAAACCATATTGAGCATTCATCATGCTTTTAAATAATTCGTGAGATGGATGAGATGCCAATCCTGGATACACGGTTTTTAACCCGTTGGTTTCAAATTTTTCAGCTAAATACAGTCCGTTTTTACTATGTTGTTGCATACGAATATGAAGCGTTCTTAGGTTTTTTAAAACTGAAGCAGAACGCATACTATCCATAGTAGATCCTAAAAGCATGGCGGCACCATTATTTACATCTCGCAATTGATTTATAAAATCTTGTGTGCCACAAACAACACCTCCAACCGTATCACTACTTCCGTTAATGAATTTTGTTAAACTATGAATTACTACATCTGCCCCTAATTTTGCAGGAGAGATACTTAAAGGCGAGAACGTATTATCGACAACCAATTGTAACTTATGTTTTTTAGCCAGTTTGGCTAAGCCTTTAATATCTGCAACTTCTAATAAGGGATTGCTAACACACTCACAATATATCATTTTAGTATGCGGTGTGATGGCAGCCTCAACAACGTCTAATTTTGTAATATCTGTAAACGATGTTTTAATATTAAACCGAGGTGTGAAATTTTTCAGAAAGGCATAAGTTCCGCCATAGATGGTTCTGCTTGAAACAATATGGTCGCCAGCATTACAGTTTTGTAAAATAACAGAGGTAATTGCTCCCATTCCTGAAGCGTAAACATTTGCAGTTTCAGTACCTTCCATAGCAGCTAAGGCTTCACCTAAATATAAGTTCGAAGGAGATGAATGTCGGGAATATAAATAGCAACCATCTGCATTACCTTCAAAAGTATCGAACATTGTTTTAGCCGATATAAAGGTGTAAGTAGAGGAGTCTGATATGGATGGATTTACACCTCCAAATTCTCCGAAATATTGTAAATCTTGTATGTTGTTTGCGGGTTTAAAAGCCATAAGTGTGTTTTTTAGATGTTAATCAAAAATGATTAATTTTAGAGTAATAATCAATAGTTGTTAAATTATTTAGATTTTTAAACTGATTTAAATTGAAATAATAGTTTTAAATTTGTTTTTAATCTGAATTTATTCAATTTAATAGATAATCTTTCAATATGACTTTTGATGCTATAGACAGACAACTCATCCAACTCCTACAAACAGATAGTAAACAGACCAATAAAGCGCTGTCTACTAAACTCCATTTATCGGTTACAGCTGTTTACGAACGGATTAAAAAATTAGAAAATCAAGGTGTGATTAATCGCTATGTGGCTTTGGTGAATAAAGACCAAGTTCAGAAATCTTTTGTTGCCTATTGTCATATAAAATTAGAAAAACACAGTCAGGATTATGTGGTTCAATTTGAAAAGGAGGTTGCTAATTTAGAAGAGGTCATGGAGTGTTATCACATAAGTGGCGATTACGATTATTTATTAAAAGTGATGGTGAAAGACATGGTTGCATTCCGAGAATTTATGGTGAACAAGCTCACTACAATTAATCATATAGGTAGTACACACAGCATGTTTGTAATTAATGAAGTGAAACACAGTACAGTAATTCCTGTTTAAAGAATAATTGAGATTGATGTATTCTTAAAAAAAAGCTTAAAATTTTAATAATCTTAACTGATTTAAGCTTTCTAAATTTGTATTTTTGTTATCCATTTAAAAAAGAATCAAAATAAACTTTATGAATTCATACGATGTAGCCATTATTGGTTCAGGACCTGGAGGATATGTAGCAGCGATACGTTGCGCACAACTAGGCATGAAAACTGCAATTATAGAAAAATATTCAACACTTGGGGGAACCTGCTTAAATGTAGGATGTATTCCTAGTAAAGCCTTACTAGATTCGTCTCATCATTACGAAGATGCGATTAAGCATTTTGAAGAACATGGAATAGAAATTCCTGGTGAAGTAAAAGTAAATCTTGAAAAAATGATTGCGCGTAAGCAGTCTGTTGTAGACCAAACTACTGGAGGGATCGACTTTTTAATGAAGAAAAATAACATTGATGTTTATCAAGGTTTAGGAGCATTTAAAGATGCAACGCATATCACTATTTCAGGAGAAGAAACTACCGAAATTGAAGCAAAAAACACAATTATTGCAACAGGAAGTAAGCCATCAAACTTACCGTTTATCAATTTAGATAAGGAACGTGTTATTACATCTACTGAAGCTTTAAAGCTTAAAGAAATTCCGAAACACTTAATCGTAATTGGTGGTGGTGTTATTGGTTTAGAACTTGGTCAAGTGTATAAGCGTCTTGGTTCAGAAGTATCTGTAATAGAATTTATGGATCGTATTATCCCAACTATGGATGCTGGATTATCTAAAGAACTTAATAAAGTTTTAAAGAAACAAAAATTCAAAATTAATATCTCTCACAAAGTAAAATCTGTAGAGCGTGTTGGTGATGAAGTTATTGTTAAAGCAGACAACAAAAAAGGAGAAGAAGTTGAATTTAGAGGGGACTATTGTTTAGTTTCTGTTGGACGTCGTCCGTATACAGATGGTTTAAACGCTGAAGCTGCTGGAGTGAAACTTACAGACCGCGGACAAGTTGAAGTTAACGACCATTTACAAACTAGTGCTTCTAATATTTACGCTATTGGTGATGTTGTTAAAGGTGCAATGTTAGCTCATAAAGCTGAAGAAGAAGGTGTTTTTGTTGCTGAAACTTTAGCTGGACAAAAACCACATATCGATTATAACTTAATTCCTGGTGTGGTTTACACATGGCCAGAAGTTGCAACTGTTGGTAAAACAGAAGAGCAATTAAAAGAAGCAGGAGTGGAGTATAAAGTTGGATCTTTCCCAATGCGTGCTTTAGGTAGAAGTAGAGCAAGTATGGATTTAGACGGATTTGTAAAAATTCTTGCAGATAAAACGACTGATGAAATTTTAGGAGTACATATGGTTGGTGCTCGTGCTGCCGATATGATTGCTGAAGCAGTTGTAGCGATGGAATACAGAGCGAGTGCAGAAGACGTGTCTAGAATGTCTCATGCGCATCCTACATTTACAGAAGCGATTAAAGAAGCGGCTTTAGCTGCGACAGGAGATCGCGCTTTACATATTTAAGAAGCAAATTTTATATATTATAAAAGCGACCCAATTGGGTCGCTTTTTTTATGGGTTTTAATGAAGGTTGTAGTCGTTAAAATCTGAATTTTAATAATGCTCTAACTGCTCTAAAACCTCTTTTTTATAACTCCGACTTATCGGTAGCGCATGGTTTAAAATGGTAATATGTTCATTGGTGAACGATGTGATGCTTTTAATTGAAATAATATAAGAGCGATGTATTCTTAAAAACTGCTTTGGTGGAAGTTTAGCTTCTATGGCACTAATGGTTTCTCTAGTGACAATAGAGGAATTCTGGAAGTGGATTTTTATATAATCACTATAGCTTTCTATATAAATGATGGCATTAAAATCGATTTTTATCATTTTACGGTCTGATCGTACAAACATAAAATCTGAAACTTCAGGAATAGTTATGCTACTGTTTTGTGACTCTGTGTAGACTTCAAAATAATTATTTATAGCTTTTAAAAGACGTTCGAACGAGATGGGTTTTAATAAGTAATCTACAGCTTGGAGCTCAAATCCTTCTACAGCATAATCACGATACGCTGTGGTGAAAATTATTTTAATGCTGGAGTTGATAGATTTTGCAAACGAAATTCCTGAGATTTCTGGCATATTTATATCCAGAAACACCAAGTCAATTTTATGATTACTAATGTGGTTAAACGCTTCAATGGCATTACTACAACTCGCAATAACAGTAATGTTTCTAATTTTGGATAGGTGTGTTGCAATCACTTCTCTTGCAATTAATTCATCATCTACAATAAGGCACGATATGTTTTTATTGGTTTGCAAAAGCGTCTTCAGTTTTTAAGGTTAAATGAACTTTAAATGTGCTATCACTATTCAGAATAGAAAGAGTATAAGCCTCTTTATAAAGCATGTCTAATCGTTTTTTAATGTTTTCTAGGCCAATACCTGATTTGATATCAGAATTTAAACCGCTTGAGTTTTCAATATAAAAATAAATAGTGTGGTCTTTAAAAGATAAATCAATTTTAATATGGAGTACACCTTGTTTTAAAATGCCATGTTTAAAGCTGTTTTCTATAAATGGAAGAAAGAGCATAGGCGCAATTTTTGTGTTCTCGGAGATATTTTCAATATTGAATTTTATATCCAGAGTCTTGTTAAATCGAAGTGATTCTAAGGCAATATAATCTTGAATGTGATTAATTTCGTCTGTCAATAACACAAACGGTTTATCTATTTGGTAGAGTAGGTAATCTAATAAATTAGAGAGTTTTAAAATCATTTCAGGCGTTTCATCTGCTTTTTTTAGTGAAAATCCATACATAGTATTTAAGGTGTTAAATAGAAAGTGTGGATGAATCTGCATTTTTAGATACTGTAATTCTTGTTCTTTCAACTTTAGTTGCGTTTCAAGAATTTTGTGCTCTAATTTGCTGGTGTTTTCAACCTGTTTTAAATTCAACTTTAGTAATTTAAAAGCACTAACTATGGTGGTTACCAAATACACACCAATCATAACAAACAATAAATTCTGACTTACAGGTGCCATATTATTGTATTCAAAATGCGATAAATAGATTAAACCGTAAAAAATGGAGAGTATAATAAGGTAAGACGAAATGATAAAAGTGTACAAACTATACAAGCCGAATAAGACATACTTTTTAAGCATTAAATATTCGGGTATGAGTTTGTAAATAAAAACGTAAGTTGTCGCAATGGTGATGGGCATTAAAAAAAGAGAGAAGGAGAGTACGTAGCTCATGTCGTTACTTCCTGATCCAAAAAAATAAGTATAAAACAGCAAAACACCACACCAAAAAAGGATGTGTAAACAAAGTCGACCTAGTTGTTTTATGATAAAATGTGGTGTACTCATAATTTCAATGCTATACAATAATAACATATTTTTGAAACGATGTGATGTTTTATAGACGAATTACAGAATTAGCAACCGATTTAACATGTGAGTTAAAAAAAGACCTAAATTGGTTAACTGTCGCATTTAAATTAAGGAAGTGCTATTTGCTTGTAGTTTTGAAGTCTACTAACAATAAAATTTTATACTATGCATGTTTTAATTATTCAACAACAAGGATTTTTCACCCAATTGTCTAACCGTTTTAGTGAAGGTGGGGCTTTATTTATGTCATTAATTTTAATCTGTTTAATACTGTCTCTATTCTTTTTAATCAGTGGATTTTATCAAGCGAATAGAAATGAAGTGAAGTCTAGAAAAATGATAAGTCTAGTTAGCGATTCCAGCTTATTAGGATTGGTCATTGGTTTTTTAGGTTCAATAATTGGGCTCATCAGCGCTTTTGATGCCATTGAAGGTATGAATTCTATTTCTTCGGGAATGCTTGCTGGCGGACTAAAAGTGTCTTTTTTAACCACACTGTTTGGAACATTAGTGTTTGTGATTTCTAGAATTGGAATCTTAATCTATAAGTGGATGTATAAAATTTAGACATTCAGCTTGAATCTAAATATGATAAAACAAAGAAGGCTCAATTCATAAAATTGAGCCTTCTTTGTTTTTATAAAAGTTAAAATAATTTTATAGAATGCTAGGATTCTATCTTTTTTACCGTGTTTTTTCGTAATAATAATAACGGTAGAGAGATCCCAATAGCGATAGATATTAATATAAATACCATAGTAAATCCATTTGAAAAGATATCGCTAATTAGTTCCGCTTTTTTTATGGGATCCGTTTCAATAAATAGGAAATTCATAATAGCGAGTATGGTTTCGTAAGCAAAATAACCAGGAATCATGGGGATGGCTGGCGGGATACAAAATACGACTGGTGGATGATGAATTCTATGCGCAATAGGCATGCCTACCAAGGCAACAAAAAGGATTCCCAAAAATGTGGCTAGAATAATATTTACACCAAAATTAATACTCGTAAATTTAATAAGTCCAGCAAAAAATCCCAAAGTGAATACCGTAATTATGGTCGATTTAGGGATGTTAAATAAAATTCCGAACCCAACAGCTGCAATTCCAGACCAAACAGAAACCTCGATAAGTTTTAAAAGTATGTCAGTCATAATTATTGTAAATTAAAAATTAACATGGATACAAATAAACCTAGAGCGATTGCAAGAACTATCATAGATCCTGTAGTAAACCGAACCAATCCGTTTATAATATTGTTGTCTAGAAAATCTGTAAAGGAATTTATTAAAGGCACGCCAGGCACTAGATATAAAACAGAGGTTGCCAATGCAGTCGCAGGTTTTGCGCCAATATTTAGTTTAACTCCGATAGCAGCAATTGATGAGGCTATTAGCGAACCTATAAAAATCCGAATATATACGTTGTATTCTTTTTTATGTGTCCATTGTAAAACAAGTAAACCTATAAATGTGCTTACAAAAGAGACTAACATATTTAAGTAATCTCCTTTGAAAATATTACAAAAACCAGCTCCTGCCAAACTCACAGCAACGATAACTACGAATTTAGGATATCTTTTTATCTGTTTTATTTCTGCTATTTTGTCGGATATTTGGTCGTGGCTCCAATTGTTTTCTAAGGCTTTCCAACTGGTTTTGCTCACTGCAGAAATGGCAGAAAAATTAAGGGCTAGTCCAGGGATATTTATTACACGCGTGCAACTTTCTGAAGAATCTTCCTTATACAACGTCATAATTAAACTTTTCTGACTGATAAAGAATGATGCATTATAGCCAAGGCTATCTGCGAATCGTTTTACGTTTAAATTAACTCGAATAGTATTGGCTCCAGAAACCATTAAAAATGATGCGATTTCCAAAAGAAGATTAGTTGCTTTTATTAATTCTTTAGAAGAATCCATATAGTGTAAGTATGCAATTATACTTACGAATTTAATCTTTTGTGCGAAATATATTAAGCATTTACTTGAATAAATAAACAAGATAGATTTGGTCTAAATACGTTTTGTATGAATCAAATTTACCTTTTTTGATAGCTTCTTTTTTTTGTGTTGTTTTACGGTGTAATTAGCCCAAGTTTTTGCTTCAGAAATAATTTCGAAAGTCTCGTAATATTTCTCTGAGAACAAGCTCTCTATTTTAGCATTGCTAATTGCAGATCGTATGTTTGAAACTATGGCAAAACCAACCAAGTTTTTGATTTTTGAGGTTTCTATATATATAGCAGGGTCTACAGAGTAGGAAAATTTCCGATCTGAAATGTAAGCAAAAGGTTCTCCTTTGTAATGTTCATCCGCAATTTTTACAAGTATTCTACTTGCTTCTACAGGAATTGTTACACCCTCATTAATCTGTGCCAAAATATAATTTTCGTACAGTTTTAAAGTCCCAAATTCAAATGTAAGTAAACGTTTCATTCTTATTTAAATAAAAATCAGGATTTCTAAAGAAGTAAAACCCTTATGCAAAGATATTAAGGTTTGGATTAATATAATAGCGTAACACCTTATAATTGTTCATTTTACGAATTAAACGTTAAACAGTCATTTTTTTTGATAATGTTGAGAAATAGTAATTAATTAACCGTTAAAATTCGTATTTTGACTTACTTAGAACACTCGTTATTATTAAATTTTTGAAGGTTTTGGAAATAAAAAAGTCGATGTAAATAATTACACCGACTTTAATTAATTTAAAAAGATATGTTGTTTTAATAAATATCGTTTAGAAGTTTAGCTAAACGAATACCTCCTTTTTGAAGCTGTGTACGTACCGTTGTAAAATTATCGTATATATATTTATAACCTAAATTGTCATTTGCTTTTACGCCTTTAGAGATCGAATTAGCTAAAATATGAGATTCGTTTACCCAATCGGTAATTGTCCCAGATGCAATAGCTTCAATTTGGTCTTTCGACAAATCATCTGTGTTTAAAGCTAATTCGGTATAGCTCATATCATAATAATTAATCATATCGCTATCCCAAAGGCGGTGTAAATTAGTGTCTTTTCCCATCCATTCAACTTTAATATCGTTACCTCCTTTATCACCGGCAACTCCAGCATGAAGTGGCTGATGGATATCTCCAATTAAATGAACTAATAATTTTAGATAAAATGTTTTATCATCTTCACTTGCATTTTCGTCTTTTAAAACGGCAACACAATATTCTGAACCTGAAACCACATCTCCATATTTACTTTTTGTAGAAGCTTCGTAAGTCTGATTCTCATCCATATTGACATAATGCCAAGCAGAAAATTTCTTGTAACGGTCGTCAGATTTTATTTCATCACCAAAAGTAGATACAAAAGCTAATGAATGCCCTTTTAATAATTTTCGAACAGCACGTTTTGTACTTCCTTTTAAATAAGGTTGAGCAATTTGACCAACCGTACGGTGTCCTGTAGCTCCCCATTCTGGAGCAGGTTTTACATTTGCTTGTGTAGGTGTTAAGATTAAAAGCGCAAAGAATAGTAGAGCAATATATTTCAGTTTCATAGCTGTGAAATCTAAATTATTTTTTGAATTTATTATTTTTGTTGTAATTTTTATCGCCTCTTGTTTTAGGCTTTTTATATTTTTTAGCTATTTCACGACGGTAAGAACCTCCTAAGTTTTCTTTACTGTTCTTTTCACTTTTGTCGTGAAATGCAGGTCCTGGAGCATCTTCATCTTTACGTTTTGTAGGGTTATTACGTTCTTTTATCTTTACGCGTTCCTCTTCCAGTAATTCTGTAGAAATCTCAATGTCTTCAGGTATTTCGGTAACAGCAATCGTCATTTGCATTAAAGCTTCAATACGTTCTAAAGCGTCTTGATCTTTTTCTGTCGAAAATAAAATAGCATGTCCTTCGCGTTCTGCACGACCAGTTCTTCCAATTCTATGAATATAGTTTTCAGGGTAATCTGGCGTATCAAAATTAATAACGTGTGTAATATTATCAATATCTAAACCACGCGCCATAACATCTGTAGCCACCAAAATACGATTGTCTCCATTTCTGAATTGCTCTATACTTCGTAAACGATAATTTTGAGTTTTGTTAGAGTGAATCACACAGCTTTCTTCGCTAAATGTTTCGTCTAAAGCTTCAAAAAGTCTGTCTGCCATTTTCTTAAATCCAACAAAAATCAACACTTTATTAAAAGCCTCTTTATCTTGAAGAATAGCATTTAGCAAATTAACTTTAGTATAAAAGTTAGGTACGCTGTAACGTTCTTGTGCAATATTTTCTAAAGGTGTTCCTGAAATAGCTATAGATACACGTTCTGGAGTAATAAAGAAATCGTCGATTAAATAGTCTACATCTTGCGTCATCGTAGCCGAAAACATAATGTTCTGGCGGCGTTCTGGAAGAATATCAAAAATATTAATTAACTGATGTCTAAACCCTAAATCAAGCATCACATCAACTTCATCAATCACCAATTTCTGAATCGATTTTAATTGTAACACACGACTCAAAGCCAAATCGTAAAGACGTCCTGGTGTTGCAACCAAAATATCAACTCCTGAAGCAATTTGCTTTTTTTGAGTATTAATGTTTGTTCCACCATACACACCTAAAACCCGTGTGTTGATGTATTTTGAAAGTTTTTCAATTTCGTCAACTACTTGAACCACTAATTCACGTGTAGGAACTAGAACCAAAATTCTAGGGTTTTCCTGCTGAGAAAATTTAAGGTCCTTTAGAATAGGAAGCATGTAGGCAAAGGTTTTTCCTGTACCAGTTTGTGCAATACCAACTACATCTCTTCCCGAACTTACTACGCTAAAAGCTTCAGCTTGTATGGGAGTTGGTGTAGAAAAGCCTAGATCGTCTAGAGCGTTGTAAAGAGGGGTATTTAAATTTAAATCTTGAAAAGTCACTTATTGTAATTTAGGCTGCAAAGTTAGGGCTATTATTCCTTTTAAACTAGATGCTTTTTGTCTATTTCTATAGTATAAGTGGCTTTAAACGTTTGTTTTGAGGCTAAACTTTGTATCCCTTCTTTCGTTTTAAAGTCCTGATTATGATTTTCCTGATCTGCAATTCCCAACCAAGGTTCTATACAAACATAATTAGCATGTGGTTTTGCCCAAATTCCTAGATATGGAAATCCTGGATATTCGACTGTTAGAATAGTACCATTTATTTTGCTTTTTAATGCGACTTTTCTAGATTTTAAATCTTTAAAAATCAAGGCATCTTCATTAAATAAATCGTAATGTAAGGGAATGGTACTTTCGTTAGAGATTACAGGAAACGTTTTGTCTGTAACCAAACCTAAATCCATATTTAAAGCATAAGACTCTGATGTTTCTTTCTTATCAAACTCTAAATAATAATCGGTGTAATCTTCATTTTCGTAGACAGGACATTTAAAAGCAGGATGTCCTCCAACAGAAAAGTATAATGTTTTATCGTCTAAATTTTCAACAATATGCGTAACGTTTAATTTGTTTTCAATCAGTTCAAATTGCATTGTAAACTTGAACTTAAACGGATACTTTTTTAATGATGCTTCACTGTAAAGTAATGAAAATACAAGTTTTGTAGGCGTTTGTTCTTCCAGTTTAATATCTGGATTGTGTCTTATAAAACCGTGTTTAGTCATATTATAAGCTTCACCTTCAAAAATCATGGTGTCATCTTTTAACGAACCAATTATTGGAAATAGGTTGGGCGCAAAGTTTTCCCAAATATCAGGATTCGCATCCCACATAAACTGATTGGTGTTGTTTATAGCGCTAATTTCGCAAAGTTCGGCTCCTGCCTGTTTTACTGCGATTTTTAATATTTTGTTTTGTAAGGTATACATGGAAAAAAAAGATTTAAACAAAAATACAAATCTCATTCTATTTTAAAGAAACTAACTAACTTTACACTGAAATTTTTTACAATTTGCGCCATATAACTTCTAGAAATATTCCCGATATTGTTGTGTTTAAACAACAGCTTTTGCATTGGAGTCAGCAATTCGACGATGTAGTTTGGATGGATTCCAATCAATACACTGCGTCCTATTCTAGTTATGATGCCATTCTTGCTGTAGATGGGTTTAGAAGTATTCAGACCGATTATTTTGAAGCTTTCGATAAGTTGAAAGAGTTTCAAGAATCTACGAAAGATTGGATTTTTGGATACTTAACTTACGATGTGAAAAATGGAATGGAACATTTGAAATCTAATAATTTCGATGGGTTAGAATTTTCTGATATTTTCTTTTTTCAACCTAAAAAGTTATTCTTAATTAAAGGAAATCAGGTTGAGATTCAATATTTAAACATGGTTGATGATGAGGTAGAATCTGATTTTGAAACCATTTGTGAATTTAAAAACGACAAAACAGTTTCCGATTCTAGTGCTATAAAAATAAAACTACGGATTCATAAAGACGATTATTTCAAAAAAGTGAATACGATGTTAGCGCATATACATCGTGGCGATATTTACGAAGCTAATTTTTGTCAGGAGTTTTATGCTGAAGATGCTAAAATCAATCCGTTAGAAACGTACTTAAAACTAAACACGTTATCTAAACCACCATTTGCTACATTTTTAAAACAATACGATAAATTTTTAATGTCTGCTTCACCAGAGCGTTATATTAAAAAGGAGGGAAATATTATTATTTCGCAACCTATAAAAGGAACTTCTAAACGTTCGGAAAATGTTTTAGAAGATGAAAGATTAAAATGTGATTTAGAACATAACGAAAAAGAGCGAAGTGAAAATATTATGATTGTAGATTTGGTTCGTAACGACTTATCTAAAACTGCAATTAAGGGATCTGTAACTGTAAAAGAGTTGTGTAAAGTGTATACTTTTCCGCAAGTACACCAAATGATTTCTACGGTAACGTCTGAAATTTCTGAAAACACAAAACCTGTAGATGTACTAAAAACAACTTTTCCAATGGGAAGTATGACAGGGGCTCCAAAGCTTTCGGCAATGAAAATTATTGAAGCCTTAGAAGAAACAAAACGCGGTCTATATTCTGGAACTGTTGGTTATTTTACGCCCGAAGGTGATTTCGATTTTAATGTTATCATCCGAAGTATTTTGTATAATCAGCGTAAAAAATATGTTTCATATTCTGTAGGTAGTGCCATTACATCTAAAAGCAACCCCGTAAGTGAATACGAGGAGTGTTTGGTAAAAGCGAAAGCGATGCGCCAAGTTTTAGAAGGTTAGTTTAAATGCTTCCTGAAACTTTTTTTAACATTCAATAAAATATTCTCAATGCGCTTTACTTCAATCTTTTTAATTCTAGAAATATCTTCGAATGGTAAATTTGCAAACACATATAAATCCACGACATTCGAAATTCTGATAGGCAACCAACCATAAAATTTGCTTACAATTTTTCGGTTTGTAGATGCTTGATGACCTCCTAAATCTAAAGCATTAATAATTTTCTGATTATTTTCGTCATATAAAAACACCTCTTTTTCGTGCCTATGTTGTTTGTACGAGATATCATCCAAATCTTCCAGCATTACAAAGTCCATATCGCCATCGATAGAATAAGGTTCTTCTAAACGACTTAATTCTTCTTCTAAATAGGTGTTTGTGCTAATCGTATCTAAGTTTTGCCTTTCTTTTAAAAGAAGTTCTTCTAAATAAATATCTACAATTCTAAAAAGCTTAATTTTTAAATCGTGAGACGACATATCTATATCGTAACCTTTTTCGTAAAGTCGGATAATACAATCGTCTATTAGACCATTAGAATGGTATAAGTTTTTACGTAAAATACCGACAGATTCGGCAATATACAGTCTGTGTTTTACATAAGGTTGTAAACTAGATGTAATGGATAATATCTTTTTATTAAAGGCTTTTTGGGACGTTTCTGTGTTAATTTGTTCTTGTGTTTTCATGCCTAAATCTTTAATGTGGTTGTTTTAAAGTTACTAAAATTAAGTATATGAAAATGTTAAGAGATTGATTTAATTCGGTTGTAAATCAAAAATTCGTTTTTTTTAAAGTGTATCTTTGTGTTATGGTGAATACATTTAAAAAGCATATAAAAGACAGACTTTCGTTTCTGAAAAACAAAAAATTGATACTTACTATTTCTGGCGGAATTGATAGTGTTGTCTTAGCACATTTATGTCATGATTTAGGTCTGAATATCGCGTTAGCACATTGTAATTTTAATTTAAGAGGAGAGGAAAGTGATGCAGATGAAGCCTTTCTTGTAAAGTTAGCAGACGACTTAGATTTAGAAATTTTTATTGAAAGTTTCGATACTGCTCAATATGCCGAAGATGCCAAATTATCCATTCAAATGGCAGCGCGAGAGTTACGCTACCGTTGGTTTGAAGAGTTGGTAGATTTACTTCACTACGATTATGTGTTAACAGCGCATCACGCCGACGATAATTTAGAAACTTTTTTAATTAATTTATCACGCGGAACAGGCATAGAAGGCTTAACCGGAATTCCTGAAATTAACGATTATATAGTAAGACCGTTGTTGCCATTTTCTAGAAACGAAATTCAAGATTATGCAAAAACTAACCATATAAAATGGAGAGAGGATAGCAGTAATAGTTCAACTAAATATTTACGAAATAAATTAAGACACGATGTTGTTCCGGTGTTAAAAGAGATTAATCCGCAATGGCTTCAAAATTTTAAAATGACGCAAGATCATTTACATGATTCTAAAGTATTAATAGACGATTATATGACGCAAGTGTATATAGATGTTGTAGCTTTTGAAGCAGAAACAATAAAACTTAGTGTTCCTAAATTATTAAAATATCCAAATCCTAAGCCCTATTTATACGAGCTTTTGAAAGCATATAAATTTACAGCTTGGAACGATATTTATAATTTGTTAGAAGCTCAATCCGGAAAACAAGTCTTCTCTGAAACACATAGATTGCTAAAGAATCGTGATTTTTTAATTTTAAGTCTTAAGGGAACTGAAGATGAAATTTCAGAAAAAGAACATGAGATTTCCGAAGATTTTAATCCCATAGAAACTGCTTTTGGAACACTTTATTTTGAAACCGTTTCAGAACTGAGAGCAAGTACAAACTCAACAATTTTTGTAGATAAAGATTTGCTGAAGTTTCCATTAACCATTAGAAAATGGGAGCGAGGAGATTTCTTTTTTCCATTAGGTATGCGAGGAAAAAAGAAACTTAGTAAATATTTTAAAGATGAAAAATTATCGCTTTTAGAAAAAGAACAAGTTTGGGTGCTATGCTCTAACAGTCAAATTGTTTGGATTATAAACAGACGTAGTGATAATCAATTTAAAGTTACTTCAGAAACAAAACAGATTTTAAAAATATCGTGTAAGTAAGATTTTTAGTTTCTAATCTGAGTTTTAATTTAATATAGATATAATTTTAATTTGTTTTAATTCAGATAGTTAGTTCGTTTTTAGTACTTTTAAGTAAACGAACTATTTTATGCTAAAAAAAGTATTTGGAAGCGCCGTCTTCGGAGTAGATGCAACAACCATTACCGTCGAGGTGAATGTCGATAGTGGCATAGGTTATCATTTAGTAGGGCTTCCGGATAATGCCATAAAAGAAAGTAATTTTAGAATTGCTGCTGCTCTACAAAACAACGGATACAAAATTCCAGGGAAGAAAATAATAATAAATATGTCGCCTGCCGATTTACGTAAGGAAGGCTCTGCATACGATTTAACGTTGGCTTTAGGGATTTTGGCAGCTACAAAACAAATTCCAGCAGAAGGTTTAGACCATTATATTATAATGGGCGAACTATCTTTAGACGGAACTTTACAACCCATAAGAGGAGCATTGCCAATAGCACTTCAGGCTAGAAAAGAAGGTTTTAAAGGTTTTATTTTACCTTCTCAGAATGCCAAAGAAGCCGCCATTGTAAACGACTTAAAAGTGTATGGCGTAGAGTCTATTAAAGAAGTTATCGATTTTTTTAAAGACGGAAAACCTCTAGAAGAAACCATAATAAACACCAGAGAAGAGTTTTATAAAAATTTAGATTTTCCTGAATTTGATTTTGCCGATGTAAAAGGTCAAGAAAGTATAAAACGTTGTATGGAAATCGCCGCTGCTGGCGGACATAATATTATTTTAATCGGGCCACCGGGTTCTGGAAAAACGATGTTAGCAAAGCGTTTACCTTCTATTTTACCTCCAATGACGTTGCATGAGGCTTTAGAAACGACTAAAATACATTCGGTTGGTGGTCGTGTAAAAGCACATTTAGGATTAATGTCTCAACGTCCTTTTAGAAGCCCTCATCACACGATCTCGAATGTTGCCCTCGTAGGTGGCGGAAGTTATCCACAGCCAGGAGAAATTTCGTTATCACATAATGGTGTGTTGTTTTTAGATGAATTACCAGAATTCAAACGAGATGTTTTAGAAGTGATGCGCCAGCCGTTAGAAGATCGAGAAGTTACCATTTCTAGAGCAAAATTTACCGTTACTTATCCAAGTAGTTTTATGTTGGTAGCAAGTATGAATCCTAGTCCGAGTGGTTATTTTAACGATCCTAGTGCACCTGTCACATCATCGGCATCGGAAATGCAACGGTATTTAGGAAAAGTCTCAGGACCATTATTAGATCGTATAGATATTCATATTGAAGTCACCCCAGTACCTTTCGAAAAATTGTCTGAAGAACGTAAAGGTGAATCTTCTGTTGTTATTCGAGAACGTGTAACAAAGGCGAGATCTCATCAAACAGAACGTTTTACTGCTATTGAAAACGTACATTATAATGCTCAAATGAATACCAATCACATTCGTACTTATTGTAAATTAGAAGACACATCTAAGCTTCTATTAAAAACAGCTATGGAACGTTTAAATCTATCTGCTCGTGCCTACGACAGGATTTTAAAAGTAGCAAGAACAATAGCAGATTTAGAAGATTCTGAAGACGTATTAGGAGCACACATTAGCGAAGCGATTCAGTATAGAAGTTTGGATAGAGATGGTTGGCTTGGATAATATATTTGTAAATTTTTTAAAATTATGTCCTAAATCTTTGATTCTTATAGTTGGAAGGGGAACAATCAAATAAAATTAGTATTTTTAAATTTTATATCCCCGTTATGACTTGCCTACACCATAAAACCAATTAAAATGAGTGAAAAAACAAATAAAAAGGAAGCTCCACGCGGATTGATAACACCAGAACAAGCTAAAACCTTAGATCAAGCTTATAATTGTAGGCATAAATTAATTAGTAGTTCCATTTTGGAGAGACCCGATAACCGCTCTACTTGGTTCTCTATAGAAGAGCTAGAAAAATTCTTGGCTTATGCTAAAAGTGAAGCTACCGAATTAGGATATACTTTGGATGGGATACGTCTTTATGAAGGAGCCTATCCTGAAGAAAAAGGACAATTAGGATATACAACTATGTTTCTAATTCCTACAGGGAGTACTCCCGATAATATAAAAACAAAATCTTTAAAAGTTATGTCTCCGGGTAGTGGAGATATTCCAGGAGGAAGCGGACTTAACATGGGACAAGGAGGTACACCCCCACAGGCAAATTATCCTCAATAGTTTATAATATTATGCAGGAATTCTTTAAGGACTACTATTGGCTTTTAACCTTTTCTGTAGAAGCAATAGCAGCTGTAACGGCCTTACTTTGTTATAAAAAGTATAAGCATACAGTTGCTAAATACTTTATTTACTTTTTGGTATATGTGTTTGTCTGCGAAACGATAGCTTTATATACATTTCAAGTCGAAGATGGTGTTTTTAATTTTTTAAAAGGAACTGTTTTTGAAAGGAACCTCTGGTGGACCACTTTGTTTTGGTGTGTAGGAAGTCCTTTGTTTTATACGTTTTTCTATTTGAAATTAATTGAATCTTCTAAAGTCAAAAAGTTTATCAAGTTGCTTCTTTTTCTTTTTTTAGTTTTTTCTGTAGGTACTATTGCATTTAATTTTGATGATTTCTTTACCAAATATTTCACGTCTATCTTGATTTTTGGAGAATTTATTATTTTATTTCTGGTTAGCATTTATTTTTACGAGATGTTGCAGTCAGATAAAATTATTAATTTTTATAGATCCATTTATTTTTACATTAGCGCAACCATTTTCATTTGGCTGTTAATTACAACTCCTCTAATATTTTATGATATATATTATACAGTTGCCGACTGGAGTTTTGTTATTTTAAAGTGGCAAATTTACTTTTTTGCCAACATGTTTATGTATTTAACCTTTACCTTTGCTTTATTATGGTGCAAACCGGACAAACATTAGTAAGCACTTCTGCCGAAAGATATTTATTGGTTTACATGATTGGTGTACTGCTTATAGTCTGTACATTAATCATTGTATTCTTTGTTGTGTTTCAAAAACGAAAAAATAAATTGTTGTTAGATAAAATAATACAGCAACAAATTTTTGAAGAAGAGATATCTAAAACACAAATTGAAATTCAGGAGCAAACTTTAAAGAATATTGGTCAGGATTTGCACGATAATGTAGGGCAGTTGTTATCGGTCGCGAATATGCAACTTAGTATGTTAGCCAAACAAGTTGGGCCAGAATTACAATCGTCGTTTTCAGAAAGTAAAGATTTAGTAAAGGAAAGTCTCCAAGAATTGCGTTCACTTTCAAAATCATTGAATAGCGATGTTATTGCATATCGTGGTTTTCAAGAATCTGTTAATACAGATATTGAGCGTTTTAATAAACTAGAAATAATTAATGCAGAATTAATTGTTGAAGGTGATTCTAATCACTTTAAAAAAGGAAAAGATAGTATCATATTATTTAGAATATTTCAGGAGTTTTTCTCAAATACAATAAAATATTCTGAAGCTTCTCACCTAAAAGTACACATTAATTATACACCTGATTTTGTGATTATTAATGCATCAGATGATGGTGTGGGATTTGATAAAAATGAAATTAATAAAGGTTCAGGTTTAATAAATATGAAAAGTAGGGCAGAACTAATTCATGCAGATTTTAAAATGACCTCTAAAAAGAAAGAAGGGGTGAATCTTAAAATAAAATACTCTTACCGTTCTAACTAAACTATAAACAGGCATCCCAAAGCGGATCTTTAGGAAGAGATGCTGAAACATTAATACTTTCTTTTGTTACCGGATGTATAAACTCAATATGTCTGGCGTGTAAATGGATGCTGGCATCTTTATTACTACGGTCTGCACCATATTTTAAATCACCTTTAATAATACAACCAATATTAGCAAGTTGACATCTTATTTGATGATGGCGACCTGTTTCTAATTCAATTTCCAGCAATACATAGCGATCTAATTTCTTAAGTACACTATAATGTAGAATGGCTTTTTTACTATCTGTTATCTCTTTAATATAGGCCGTAGATTTGTTGTTTTTTGGGTTTTTTTTCAACCAGTTAATTAAGGTATCGTTTTGTTTAGGAGGCATATTATATACAAGTGCCCAATACGTTTTATTTACTTCTTTACTAACAAACATGGCATTTAATCTGGTTAATGCTTTACTTGTTTTTGCAAAAATAACCAAACCCGTTGTAGGCCGATCTAAACGATGTACAACACCTAAATACACATTTCCAGGTTTGTTGTATTTGTCTTTTATATATTCTTTTACAACGTCGCTTAAAGGTTTGTCTCCAGTTTTATCCCCTTGAACAATATCTCCAGCACGTTTGTTGATTAAAATAATATGATTGTCTTCAAATAGAATTTGAAGGTTGGATTTATTAGATAGGATTTTTTCTGTCACGTATTAACGTATATTAAATTTGTTATTTTTATTTATTCTTCCCAGAATTTACAACTATTCAATTTGTCTTAAATCTAATACTGCTCCTTATCATTAGGGAAGTCAACTGCTTTTACATCTGTTACATATTGAGAAATAGCAGTTGTCATGTCTTCATATAAATTTAAATAGCGACGTAAAAATCTAGGATGAAATTCTTTAGTCATACCAATCATATCATGAAGCACCAATACTTGGCCATCAACACCATTCCCAGCTCCAATTCCGATAACAGGAATTGTTAAACTCTCGGCAACTTCCTTAGCTAATTTTGCTGGTACTTTTTCCAAAACAATAGCAAAGCAACCTGCTTTTTCAAGCAATAAAGCATCTGCTTTTAATTTTTCAGCTTCTTCTTCTTCCTTGGCACGAACGCTAAACGTTCCGAATTTATATATAGATTGAGGTGTTAAACCCAAATGTCCCATTACAGGAATACCTGCATTTAAAATGCGTTTAATAGATTCTTTAATTTCTTTTCCTCCTTCAACTTTTATAGAATGTGCTCCACTTTCTTTCATAATTCTAATTGCAGAACGCAAGGCTTCTTTTGGGTCACTTTGGTAACTACCAAAAGGTAAATCGACCACAATTAAGGCACGAGCTACACCACGAACAACAGAGGATGCATGATAAATCATTTGATCTAAAGTAATAGGTAAAGTCGTTTGATAACCTGCCATTACATTACTAGCAGAATCACCCACAAGAATAACGTCTATGCCTGCACCGTCTACAATTGTAGCCATGGTATAATCGTATGCTGTTAACATCGATATTTTTTCCCCATTGGCTTTCATATCGCTTAATGTTTTAACAGTGATTTTTTTGTAATCATTTTGTGCTACAGACATATGTTTTTGAATTTTAGAATGTAAAAATACTGAGTTTTTAAAAACTAATGAAGAATATCTCTATTAATTCCTTAAAACTTCTTAAAAAAATTAGGGTAAAATAATGAATAATTGAATCGTATAATTAGAATTGGAAATATATAAAAGGTTGAAAATCACTAGAAAATGCTTGGTAGCAAATTATTCCTGTAAACACAGCAAGTGTGATTTTTATAAATACCGGACTTTTAGAATACAGTGCTTCAATGTTGTCTTTCAGTCTTTCCGGAATCCAATGCGTAACATATCCAATTAGCATTATCCAAAAAACAGACTGATAATGGACTAATACATCTACAGCATGTGTCCAATCCATATTATTGGCAACTTGTGAATACCAACGTGAAATATGCCCCATACTTTCTCCGCGGAAATAGATACGTGTAAATGTGATAAAAATAAATGTGATTAAAATTTTCCAAGCTCTAACATACCATTGAGTATTGAATTCGTACGGACTTATCTTTCTCCAGAATTTGTAAACCACAATTCCTAAACCGTTTAAGCCACCCCAAATCACGAATTTCCATGAGGCTCCATGCCATAATCCTCCAATTAACATGGTAAGCATTAAGTTGATATTGGTGTTTATTTGGTAGCGAATTTTACTATTATAAATAGAAAGAATAAACAATAGGAGTGATGTTAAAAGCACAATTCCTACGATATACATATTTCTAAAAGCCACCATAATACCGAATAAAATAACACCAAAAATAATGTATGACGCTATGCTTCCTTTTCTGTTTCCACCTAATGGTATGTATAAATAATCACGCAACCATGTGGATAAAGAAATGTGCCAACGCTTCCAGAAGTCGCCAGCATTGGTTGCTTTATAAGGGGAATTAAAGTTAACGGGTAGCTCGAACCCCATAAGTAAGGCTAGTCCGATGGCTATGTCTGTATATCCTGAAAAGTCACCATAAATTTGAAGCGAATACCCAATCATTGCCATAATGTTGGCAAAGCCAGAAAACATTTCGGGAGTATCGAAAACACGGTCTAGAAAATGCATCGCAATAAAATCGGCGAACAACATTTTTTTAATGAGACCTTTTAGAATTAGATAGGTTCCTGCATTAAAATTATGCTTTGTAAGTATGGTAGGTTTCGAAATCTGAGGCACAAAACTTTCAGCTCTAACTATAGGTCCAGCTACTAATTGCGGAAAAAAGCTAACGTAAAAACCGAAGTCGAAAATAGAGGCTAGAGGTTTCAGTCTTTTTCTGTAAATATCTACACTATAACTAATAGTCTGAAAGGTGTAAAACGAAATTCCAACAGGAAGAATAATTTTATCTATGGTGAAATAATTCTGATTACTAAAGTTATTTCCCCATTGTGCTAAGACATTTAAAACTTCGTATTTTGTATTGAAAAGTGTGTTGAAAGCATCCGTAAAAAAGTAGGCGTATTTAAAATAGCACAGTACAAGTAAGTTAATACAAATACTCAATGTAACCAATGCCAGACGTTTGCTTTTGTGGTCGCTTTTATAAATTGAACGGCCGATAAAAAAATCGACTAGCGTGCTGAAAATTAAAATTCCAATAAATAATCCACTGGTTTTATAATAGAAAAACAACGAAATTAGGAACAAATAAGAATTACGAAGCCGTATTTTTTTATAAACTAAAGCGAATATAAAATAGGCAACAAGAAAGAAGATCCAAAAGCTAGCTTGGGTAAAAATTAACGGATAATCTTCCGTAAAGGAAAAAATGTCGTAAAACCTATTCATCCAAATTTTTAAAATGCGTTAGTAAAACCCTTTTGTCTTGATTTGTAGATATGGCCCAAGCATCTACCATTGCTTTTATAAATAAATCTGCTTTTATGCTATAACCTAAAGTTGTAAAATGAATACGGTCGCGAGGCATTAATTTGGCTTTGTACCATGCGTTAGACGATCCTAAACCACCCATTATACTATATAAATCCCAGGCAGCCATTTTGTATTTCTGAGTTAATTCTAAAATAATTTTTTGCTGAACTGCTGTATTTGGATTTGGAATTTTTTTCTGATAATAATCATCATTGGGGACTGTTAGAAGAATAGCACATTCCGGATTTGCACGTTGAATCATTTGAATGAAACCTTCGTAATGTGACCTGAATTTATCAGCATCAAAGCTTTCTTCAGGCACATAGGCATCATTTGTCCCTACCGAAATAATGAACATATCTGGCTTGTAAAGTTGTAATTGTCTCTCAAAATAGACAGAACGTTCATAATACGCAAAACTAGCACCGTTTACTCCAATACTAGTGTATTCAATACCGGAATCGTCATTCATAAATTCCATTCCCATTAATAAAAATTCGGGAGATACGCAGGTTGTATCTCTAATTTTAAGATTTAGAGAGACAGAATCCACCGTTCTATTAAAACGGTATTCTTTATACATACCATCATAATTTGTAGTGTCCGAAATCACTAATGTTTCGTCTGAAATATTTAAATCGTAGTCTTCCATCCAGGTGTTATAAAACACACGCAGTTTGTTAAAAGTATATGGTTTTTTAGTGTAATTTTTATAATTCGATTTTACGAAAATTTCATCCTCGGTTCCTCTAAAAGCAGCGCTTACACCAGATAATCCCCAAGTTACACTGTCTTTAGAAACGGAACAGCGATACCCTTGCCACTGACTTTTATCTGCTTCTATTCTGTAATTAGTAGGATTATTTGTGTGTGCCAAATGGTATGGAAATACAAAACCACGTTGAGCTAAGGACACATCGTTCATGTTTTGAAGATAGGTTCTAATTTTATTCGAATAAATGTCTGCTTGAATATGAGAACCTCCAATATGAAAAATATGAAGCTTCTTATTTTTACCAGCATAAATACTATCAAGATTGGCAAAGAAGTTTTTAAAATAAGGAGATTCTGAAGCATACATAAGGGTGTTCGCTTCAAAATTTATTAAATATCCGTACTTTGGGGTAATACTATCCAAAACATAATCCTGCGCAAAAATGGGCATTGATAATAAGAGAGAAAGCACTAAAATTTTAATTTTCATTATTTGTTTATTAAATCCATATATAAAGAGAGAAAAAATAATTCTGAAATTATTCGTGTTCCCGAAAGTGAAAAGTGAGTGTAATCGCTTGCAGCTAAATCTTGATCTACCCAATGTTGCATAGAGTTTTCTCCACCCATAGCATTAAAAGTACTCCAATATGCGATATTATTATCGTAACACATTTGGCGTAATCTATTAATTAAATAGGGTAGTAGCGGATAGGTTTTCATCTGTCCGTTTTCTGTTGTTGTCATATCTGCAGGGCCTATATAAATAACACTAGCGTTGTTGGTTTTACGTCTTACCCAATTTATATGATTCTTTAAATAGCCAACATATTGTTCAACTTCTAAAGAATCTTTTACATAAGGTACCGAGTTTCCTCCATATTGAAAAATCAATACTTTTGGATTTAAACCGTTATACATTTGTGTAAAATTCTCACTGTTTAATCCTGCAAAAACAGTTCCTGCAGAACCTCGCATAGCAACATTGTCAAGAGAAATTCCTTCATTTCCATCTAAAGTTAATCCGTAAACATCGGGACTCATTTTTCCTTCCAGTTTAAAAGTAAGTTCGGTAGGCGCTTCTGCTAATTTTATTCTGAGATCGTGATAATTTCCATCCGCAATCAAGTTTGTCTCTTTAATAAGGGAACCATCTGCGAATACCTTGACAGAAACAGGAAGTTGTGAGTTCCCATAATGAAAGCCAATATTTGTGTAGTTTCGCATACGGCTATAAGTTTTTGTTGAAGGCTGAATAGTAATCGTTGCTTTCACAAGTTTTAATGTGTCTGTATGGATACTATCGGCAATAATGTTGTAATAAGGTGTAAATCTTGAAAGCGTAGTATAAGCTCCATACTTTTTATGTTCAAAACGTTTTGCTGAAGGATCGAAAGCGGCGTGTCGTGTCCAGTTTTTAGATGTCGTTACAACGGCACTTATGTTTTCGTACACTTGAGACACAGGAGTAAAACCAGGACCGTTTCCTCCGTATAAATCCTGAATTTTATTTCTAATGTAAGAAGATATTCGGTCGCCCTCAATTTGAGAATCTCCATAATGCACAATACGGCATTGTGAAGATGTAAGTTGCTCCTTTAGATGCGCAATAAATTCAGCTTTATTTTTAGGATATGAAATACGTTCAACTTTAGACGTATCAATTTTTGAAAGGTTAGGGATTTTAGGAACAAATGCCTCTTTTTTTGTGCTAACAGGAGTTTCTTCGATATCAGAATCTATTAATACTTCTATATTATTTACAATGCTATCTACAGATTTTATTTTGTCTTTAGAATTGGTTTTAATCATCCAAAATGATGCTGCAGTTGGGTATTTTATAGTTGTTCCTAAAAGCGAAAAACCGTCTTGTGATTTTCCATTCGGTAATGTGTGAGCTGTGCTCAAATAAGTGATCCCTAATAGAATTAATAGTGTGATGCAGATGCTAAAACATATTTTTAGGGGACTATAATTCATAAGGACTTTAAACAGGTCGTTTTATAACAACAAATTACGCTGTAAATATATTGTGTCCTATAAATATAATCAAACTTATGCATAGTTTAACAATCGGATAAATGTACACCAACAGCCAATCCGCCAGTCGATGTTTCTTTATATTTAGAATTCATGTCTTTTGCTGTTTCCCACATGGTAGATACCACTTTGTCTAAAGGTACTTTTACATTTTTAGGATCGGTTTCTAAGGCGAGTTCTGCAGCGTTAATAGCTTTAATAGCTCCCATAGAATTACGTTCTATACAAGGGATTTGAACTAAACCTCCAATTGGGTCGCAGGTTAATCCTAAATGATGTTCCATTGCAATTTCGGCAGCAACTAAAACCTGTTCTGGTGTTCCTCCCAAAAGTTCGGTTAAAGCCCCAGCAGCCATTGCCGACGATACTCCAATTTCGGCCTGACATCCACCCATAGCGGCAGAAATGGTAGCTCCTTTTTTGAAAATGCTTCCGATTTCTCCAGCAACTAATAAGAATTTTTTAATGTGTTCAAAATCTGCTTCGTGGTTTTCAATCACTAAATAATACATAAGTACTGCAGGAATTACACCTGCACTTCCGTTTGTGGGTGCTGTAACTACACGACCTAAAGCGGCATTAACTTCGTTTACAGCCAAAGCAAAACAACTTACCCATTTAAGAATTTGACGAAATTTTACTTCCGTTTGGCGAATAGATTCTAACCATTCTTGAGGCGAGTTATAAACGGTGTCATTATGTAGTTTCTTATGCATATCGAACGCACGTCTGCGTACGTTTAATCCACCAGGTAAGTTACCTTCTGTATGGCAGCCAATATACATGCATTCTAGCATAGTATTCCAAACCCGTTTTAATTCAAAATCGATAACATCAGGTTTGCGTAACGATTTTTCATTTTCAAGAACGACACCAGAAATTGGTAAATTAAGCTGATTACAAAACTCTAATAGTTTCACACCAGAATCTATCGGGTAGGGCAGTGTACATTGAAAAATGATTTTATTGGCTTTAGCATTTTTTCGTTCTTCTTTTACTACAAAACCACCACCAATAGAGTAGAATGTAGATTTATACTTTCGTCCATTTATTAAAGCGGAGAACGTTAATCCGTTAGAGTGAAAAGGAAGAAATTTTCTGTTGAAAATAATATCTGTTTTAAAATCGAAAGGAATATCCATTTCCGAATTTAAAGCCAGTGAATTTGTATTTTTTATTGAATTGATAATATCGTGAATAGAATCTGTAGGAATACGTTCCGGATCGGCACCGCTTAAACCTAACATTAAAGCAAAGTCTGTGGCGTGTCCTTTTCCTGTTAAAGATAAAGATCCGTACAAGTCGATTGTTACCTTTTCGACCTTATTAAATTTTCCAGAATCTTTAAGTTCTTGAATCCAACGTTCGGCAGCACGCCAAGGTCCTAAAGTGTGAGAACTAGAAGGGCCTACGCCAATTTTTAACATGTCAAATACTGAAATAATCTCCATTCACGAAAACGTTTTAAATAGTTGTAAATATACAAGAATTTTCTGTTGAATGTGAAGCTTAAAGCGGAGGAAATACTAAATATACGTTATAAAAAAAGCTTGACAAAATACCATAAATTAATATGAATTCTGTCAAGCTTTTAAAGTGTGTTATACTATTTGTTTTCTTCCATTTCCATGATTAAATTCGCAATTAAAGCGGTCCATCCAGTTTGATGAGACGCTCCAAGACCTCTACCATTATCACCATCAAAAAATTCATAAAATAGATGTTGATCTTTAAAGTGTTCATCTTTAGTAAATAGCTTGTCCTCATCATCTGTATGATACTGGTATTTACCGTCTTTATTCGGTTCAAAAAGCTTCACTAATCGCTTTGTAATCTCGTTAGCAATTTGATTAAGATTAAGCTTTTTACCAGATCCAGTTGGGAATTCATAAGTGTATTCATCACCATAGTACGTATGATATTTTCTTAGCGATTGAATAATCATATAATTTAAAGGCATCCAGATCGGTCCACGCCAGTTAGAGTTTCCTCCAAACATATTAGAGCGACTTTCTCCAGGTTCGTACTGAATTTGGTGATGCCCATGATATTCAAAAACAAAAGGATGTTTTTCGTGGTATTTTGAGAGTGATCGAATTCCGTAATCAGATAAAAATTCTTCTTCGTCTAATAATCGTTTTAATAAATGTTCTAATCTGAAACCACGCATAATCGAGAAAAGATAATTCCCATCCTTATTAGCGGCTTCTATTCTAGATATTAAAGATGCTAAATCTGGACGTGTTCTTACAATTTCGGCAGCTTTATTTTTAAATACTTTAAGAGAGTCGAAAAGGTCTTTGTTAATTATTTCTACAGCGAACATCGGTATAATACCAACTAGAGAGCGTACTTTTAAACGGTCTGTAATTCCTGAAGACATTTCGACAACATCGTAATAAAAACTATCTTCATTATCCCATAACGAAATATCTTTTTTACCAATATGATGCATTGCCCAAGCAATGTTTAAAAAGTGTCTGAAAAATTTAGCAGCAAAGTCTTCGTAACTTTTATTGGTTTTAGCCAGTTCTAAAGACATGCGTAGTAAATTTAGAGTAAACATAGCCATCCAACTAGTTGCATCTGCCTGTTGCATTCGCGTGATACCTTCCGGCATATGGTTGCGGTCGAAAACACCAATGTTATCTAATCCTAGAAATCCACCTTCAAAAAGGTCTGTGCCATTTTTATCTTTTTGGTTTACCCACCACGTAAAATTTATAAGTAATTTTTGGAAAGATTTTTCTAAAAACACCGTATCTCCTTCGCCGGTTCGTTCTTTATCTTTTTCGTAAACATTCCAAACAGCCCAAGAATGCACAGGTGGGTTTACGTCGCTAAAGTTCCATTCGTATGCAGGAATTTGACCATTTGGATGCATATAGTTTTCTTGTAAAACCATAAGCAATTGTTCTTTAGCGAAATAAGGGTCTATTTCTACAAAAGAAGCCATGTGAAACGCGAGATCCCAAGCAGCATACCATGGATATTCCCACTTGTCGGGCATTGAGATTACATGACGGTTTGTTAAATGTTGCCAGTTGTAATTTCTTGCATCTGCACGGTAGCTAGGTTTTTCGCCAGGGCCACCAAACAGCCACTTAAAGACATCGTAATAATAAAATTGTTTGGTCCATAACAACCCAGAAAATGCTTTTCTAGCAATATGTTGATGTTCTTTTGGTAAATCTTTATTTATTATTTCGCTGTAAAATGCTTCGCATTCTTCAACTCTTTTATCGAATATCTCGTTAAATTCTGTCCAAGGCTTTGTAACGGGTTTTTTACTAAGACGTATTCTTACTATTTTTTCTTCGCCAGCCTTCAACTTAAATTTATGCCAAATGGCCATTCTTGAACCCGTTTTTTTAGGATTCACAGTGGGTTTAGAGTCTACAACGTGATCGTTTATTCCGTCCTTGACATAGTCTACTTCATTAGGAACATTGTAAATACGTTGGTTATTTGTTTCGTTCTCGCAAAAAAGTTGTTCTCCCTTTTCGTGATATAAAAAGTATCTACCGTTTCTTCCGCTTTTAGTTGCTACGCAATCATCTGATACAGAATCTATACTTGGTCGTGTAAAACGTTTATTGTGTTTCCAAAAATTTCGGTACCATAGGTGAGGAAGAACATGAATTTCTGCTTCTTTAGCTCCCCTGTTTACTATGGTCACTTTCATTAAAATATCATCTATATCTGCTTTTGCATATTCAATAAAGCAATCAAAATAGGCATTATCTTTAAAGCAACCTGTATCCAATAATTCGTATTCAGTTTCTTCGCGACTACGTTTAGTGTTTGCTAAATCGGCGTAAGGAAACTCGTTATGTGGATATTTATATAAATATTTGCAGTAGGAATGGGTTGGCGATGATACTTGATGGAAGTAAAGTTCTTTTACATCTTCACCATGATTACCTTGATTGTTTGTTAAACCAAACAAGCGTTCTTTTAAAATAGGGTCTTTACCGTTCCAAAACGAAGGTGCTAAACATAATATTTCTCTAGAATCACAAAACCCACCAATTCCTTCTTCACCCCATCTGTAGGCATTACTACGTGCTTTTTCATGATTTATAAAATCCCAAGCATTTCCATGTTCACTATAATCTTCACGAACAGTTCCCCATTGTCTTTCGGCAAGATATGGTCCCCATTTTTTCCAATTTTTATAAGCGTCAGAAACGGCTAATCTTTCTGCTTCCGGAGTTTTATTGCTCATATATTATTCATTTATGTGTTGGAATTAAAATTTTAAACCTATTATACGAATAGGTATCGGGTAAAAATAAGATTTATTTATACATGAGATTAAGCATTACGGAAGTATTATTTATTTGATATTCTAATTAGAGATTCATTTTGTATTTCGCAAAAAGGAATATAATAATTTAGTGAACTGATATCAAATAATTAATTGAAAAAGTTAAATGTATGTGAAACCGTAGAAAACAAGCTGAATATGCCCAGGAAATATCTGTAAAAGAATACTTCAATTTATATTTTTAATTATGGATAAAATCTTAAAATGATTCACCAATTCTAAAATACACACCCCAATCGCCTTTACCTACAGCTGCGTCTAAACCAATATTAAACTTTACGGCTTTAAAAGCGCGATATCTATAACCAACACCTACGCCAGGATAGGCTTTCCAGTCAAAATCTGGAGTTTCGGAACCATAAATCGTAGCAAGGCCGGCAAAGCCTACAAGTCCCATTTTATCGGCAAAATTATAACGGTATTCTGCTTGTAAAGACACTAAACCATCTCCTCTATATTTTCCTTCAGAATATCCACGGATATCTTTTCCTCCAATAGTAACTTGTTGTTGAAATGCAATATCTCCCAATCCGAATTGTCCCGAAAATCGAGCAGCAATTACGTCTTTTCTATTTTTTACTTGGAAATAGGTATTGTATTCTGATAGAATTTTTTGAGCTTTAACATCATTTCCAAACCAAGTCGGGTACGCTTGATAACGTATTTGTGACTTAATTCCTGAAGTCGGGTAATAGATGTCGTTTCTCGAGTCTAATAATCCATTTAATTCAATAGCATTAGTTTGTGTAACATTTTGAGGTTGTACATCGTCTTGATAATTTGTGTCGTAATGAGCATACGTATAGGTTAGGCCACCATATAAATTATTTATGATTTTTCTTTGCGCTCCGATACTTGCAATTGTGGCTTTTGTTCCGTAACCGTAGAATCCTGGCATTTCAATATCGCTCATGTAAAACTGCGAATTATAATCACCGGTAAATACAAATAACCGTCCTCTCCACGTGTCTTCTTTATAATGCCATTTATTAAAAAACGAAATAAAATAAGAGCCGTTTGTTGTATATACGGCAGTCATTCCAGATAGTGATTTTGGAGAAATTTCGTCTTCAGGATCTAATTTATACATAAGCATAGGGATGGCTCCAAACATGAATTCTAAGTTTCGGTTGTAGCTTAAAAATGGCATGACTGTAAAATTGAATCTTTTCTGTTTTAAAGTATCTACTGTCTTTATACTATCTTTTTGCAACTGCTGAGAAAAACCATCGGTGTTACAAAAAAAAATAAGTAAGGCAATGAGTATGTATTTATGCATATTTTGAAGTGTTAGGATATAGGAAGCAAATATACCATGATTTTTAGTACTTCGGAAAGTTCTTAGGTTTTACAAAGACCATAAACCCTTGTTGAATGTTCGTGCTTGCTTCTAAATTTCTACCTAAAGAAATTGAATTTGAAACCTCATTACTTTCAACCTTTAAAAACTGAACAGAAACAGAATCATCTTTGGGTTGGTCTTCTTGTTTAGATTTACAACCAGAAAATATTAGAAGTACTGACATTAGGTAGAATGTAAATACTGTATTGGATTTTTATATCGCATGATGGTAATACATTAATGGAATATTAAAAACACAATATTCTTATAAGAATGGAGGGTTAACAGCATTTTGATTACGGCAAGAATGTATACAAAAAAAAGCGCCTTCATAAAATGAAAGCGCTTTGATAGAAATTGACATTAATAAACTAACTATTTAACAACGATTTTTAAGGTTTTTCCTAAGCTTGTTTTTGCTAAGTACGTTCCGCTATTTACATTTGGAACAGTAAATGTTCTCGTGTTTTTTTCTGTTGAAATCATTCTTCCTTGAATATCAAACAATGTAATATCTAATGTTTGATTGAAATAGATAGTCTGGTTAGATTGTACAGGGTTTGGATAGAATTTAAGAGTATTAGCTTCTTTTTGAATATCTCCAACACTTAAAGTAATATTATCTAAACCGTAAACGCTAATTGTAGAACTTACTTCGTTAGATATTACAACTAAACCAGTACCTAAAGTATTGTCTTCTGCTGCGATGTAGATAATACCTTCTGGAGCTAAATCTCCACCTTCATCATCTCCTAAAGTACGATTATTCATGTATTTAATGAATGTCGGATTTGTAGGATCTGTAACATCGTAAGTCATAAAGCCACCAACGCGTTCTAGTGTAATAAACGCATAAAACTTATCTCCAATTTCAGCAACTGTTACACCTTCTGGTTCAGGTCCTTTATTATCACTTCTGTTTTTAAAATTATTGTTACTATTACTTACATTAAATAATTCGCCGTAAGTAGGATCTGCTGCAGTGATACGTTCAAAATCATCGCCACTATCGTAAACTAAAGCGCCTGTTGTAGCATTTCTAATACTGAAAGAACGTGTCCCATACATGTGGATTTCATCGAAATCTCCATCATTATCTGTATCTCCAGTAGTATTAGCTACAGCTAAACGACCAATGTTTTGTTCTAGTTTTAATAAATCGGCGCTTGGAAAAGTAATCGGGTCTAATATATAGTCGTCATCTCCAACTTTAGCTTCATCTACAAAAGTATCATATTCTCTAGCATCACCTTCGTTTGCAGTAATTACATAGCCAACTCCATTAAGTTCGTAGTATGCAATAGCATCTGGCATGTACATTCCTTTTACTGGCCAATTTGCCATAAAGATAAAGTCTGTTTTATCTGAAGCATCGAAAGTGTTTCCCGCTAAACTGAAATCTTTTAATCCTAAAGGAAGTATATCTGTAATTGTATTAGATTCTAAATCGATAACCGCTAAAGCATTATTCTCTTGTAAACTTACCCATGCTTTTTTAGAATTGTCTGAATAGGTAATATATTCTGGTTCTAAATCTTGAGATACTGATGCATTTGGACCAGTTATTCTAACTCCACTAGCTTTTAATTCGTTTAGTTGCGCATCGAAAGCATTAAAGTTTAACGACATTACATCGGCCTGAGTAATGTTTCCTAAACCAGCTGTTGCATTAATTACAGAAATAGTTCCTTCTGGGTCTGTGCTATAATCGGCATTTGGTTGACCTTCGTTAGCAGTAAGAATTTTTGTTCCATCGGGAGTAAAACTTACGTTGTCAGGTAAATTCCCAACAGTTACCATAGAAATATTGTCACCATTAGTATCCATAAATAAAACGACACCATCTTTTTCTGGACCATTAGAAACAGAAGCAGTAACTAAACCATTGTAAACAGCAACGCTCGTTGGACCTTCAGTTCCGTAAGCAGATAAGTCAATTGTTTTTATTGCTGTAATACTTTCTGGATTAGAGAAATTTAAAATTTCGATAGTTTTTCCAATAGAGTTTAAAACGAATAAACGTTTTGTTTCCGCATCGTAAGCACTAATTTCTGCAGAACCAGCAGTATCTACAACATAACTTGTCTTAAAAGTAATATTTAATGGATCGTTAGGTATATCTAAAACGTGGTCGTTGTCTATAATATAAACACCAGTTGTTTCGTAAGCGCCTAAAGTAGCATGTGTCGGGTTTGAAATTTCTAAAATGAAAAGTTCATCAGTTTCAACTTCAGAATCATCTGAAAGTGGAATTGTCAATTCAAAAACCGTTGTGTTGGCAGGAATTGTCACTGACTGATTTTTAAAAGTAAAATCTGTACTAGGAGATGCTGTAATTAATTCACTAACTAAGTTTAAATCAAAAGTAACATCTGAAGTAGAAGCTGTAGATAGTTCTAATACAATTTTAACTTCGGTAGCATCTTCAGATACATTATATGTAGTTGTTGTAAATGAAAGTTGAGGTGTTACATTCGTAACTGCATTAAATGTACCTGGTGAAGCATATACCATTTCACCTATAGACTCAGCGACTGCATTAGAAGCTGCAACCCAGTTTGTACCTTCGTTAAAAGGGCCTTCAGGATTTAAAAGTTCTAAAGATGGACCACTCCCATCGGCAGCTGTTGGCCAAGGTGCATCGTCGCTATATTCCATTGTGAAAATAGTTTCACCTTGCGTATTTAAAATTTCTAAAACTTCGCCACCATTTCCTAAAGCATTAGAAATACCTTGTGGCATATCTAAAAAAGTAACACCATAAAAAGCATCTGCCGTAGTTTTGTCTGTCGCTAATAACACTGTCGTTTTTGAAGCGACACTCATTTCAGGGAATGTAAAGATAAAGTTACCTTCATCTTTTACTTGTATACCACCTAAAGTAATGTCTTTGTTTGTTGTGTTATAAATTTCTAAAAATTCTAATGCATCAGAATCATCTGAAGGTGCATTATACATAATTTCGGTAATAATTAAACCTTCTGAAGTTGTGTTATAATATAAGGACTCACTTGTGTAATCTGAAATTTGAATGTTTCCTTCTAAATCTTCAACATTACCAACAGTTAATGTATACTCAATTCCTTTTTCTAAACCTTCGTGAGTTATAGTTGCTGTGTTTGAAGTCGCATTGTAAGAGACACTAGATAAACTAATAGCAGGAGTGAAGCTGTAATTTGATAACGTTTCTGCAGTTGCTTTTGTAATGTCTTCAGAAAAAATAATATTAATTGTCGTTTCATCTACATTCTTAACATGTACAACAGAAGGCGCAGTAACGTCTTCTGTAGATACTACAAATGCAGTAATGTTAAAAGGAACATCTGGAGAAATACCATCATTATGGTCATCTTCGTCAGTATCCTGAATGTCATAATTAGACATATCGTTAAGTGCTATTAAATAGCCATTAATATCTAATCCTGATTTTGGTCCGTTATACACTGCAATATCTGCACCATCTGGACTGTAAGTTATAGCCGTTAAACCAGGTGTTAATCCGGTGTTTGTTAAATCACCAAAAGAACCTGCAGCATTTGCGACAGCGGCAATAAACGTTGTTGGCGTTTCTACGTTTGCTCCTAAATAGGCAAAAATGGCTTCACCTCCAGAAGATAAACCTCCCGGTTCGCCATCGATAGTTCCGAAGTTTACAGCAGGAACATCGCTAATGGTATTAAAGGTAATTACAGAACCAGCTGTAATAAGTGTTTGTCCACTTATCCAAGAATATGCTGCTTCACCAGAGTTAAATTCTGTTCCTGTCCATTCTTTGTCGGCAAAATGAATGGTTGTGTTTGCAGGAATGTCTACAAAAGTGACTAAAGCAAAATCGTCGTCGCCATCGGCATTCATGCCAATAAAGGCCATGTCGCCTGTTTTAATTTGTGCATTAAGGTAGCTTCCTATACATAAAGCTAAAATAAGTAATGGTTTTTTCATTGTATGATTTTTTTGTTGCACAAATGTAATCGGGGTATGTACCGAAAGTGTCACTTAAAGATTACGAAACTTTAAAGCTAATGTTAGGCATGTTAAATAAAGGTTGTCTGGGTTTTAAATACGATAAAATGAATATCTGACACCTTGTCAGTGAGAAAAGAGTTGGCACAATGATTGAAATAAGCAAAGGGAAATAAGAATAAATTCAACAACATTTAAAATATATAGTAATTATGAGTAAAATTATTGGAATCGATTTAGGAACTACAAACTCTTGTGTATCTGTAATGGAAGGTAATGAGCCTGTAGTAATTCCTAACGCAGAAGGTAAACGTACAACTCCATCGGTAATTGCTTTTGTAGAAGGCGGTGAGATTAAAGTTGGTGACCCAGCAAAAAGACAAGCAGTAACAAACCCAACAAAAACAGTTTATTCTATTAAACGTTTTATGGGGAATAAATTTTCTGAATCTTCTAAAGAAGCAGGACGTGTACCTTACAAAGTAGTAAAAGGAGAAAATGATACTCCAAGAGTAGATATTGATGGTCGTTTATATACGCCACAAGAATTATCGGCTATGATTCTTCAAAAAATGAAGAAAACTGCTGAAGATTATTTAGGAACTACAGTTACTGAAGCGGTTATTACAGTACCAGCTTACTTTAACGATAGTCAACGTCAAGCAACAAAAGAAGCAGGAGAAATTGCAGGTTTAAAAGTTCGTAGAATTATTAACGAACCAACTGCAGCAGCTTTAGCTTATGGAATGGACAAAAAAGGTATTGACCAGAAAATAGTTGTTTTTGATTTTGGTGGTGGAACTCATGATGTATCTATCCTTGAATTAGGAGATGGTGTATTTGAAGTATTATCTACAGACGGTGACACACACTTAGGTGGTGACGACGTAGATGAAAAAATTATTAACTGGTTAGCAGATGAGTTTAAATCTGAAGAAGATATAGACTTACGTAAAGACCCAATGGCTTTACAACGTTTAAAAGAAGCTTCAGAAAAAGCGAAGATTGAATTGTCATCTTCAGCTCAAACTGAAATCAATTTACCATATGTTACAGCAACAGCTAGCGGACCTAAGCATTTAGTTCGTACTTTAACTAGAGCTAAATTCGAACAATTAATCGACGATTTAGTAAAACGTACTATCGAGCCTTGTAAAACTGCATTAAAAGCTGCTGGATTATCTATCGGTGATATCGATGAGGTTATTTTAGTAGGTGGTTCTACACGTATTCCAGCTGTACAATCTGCAGTAGAGAAATTCTTCGGAAAATCTCCAAGTAAAGGTGTTAACCCAGATGAGGTTGTATCTTTAGGAGCAGGTATCCAAGGTGGTGTATTAACTGGAGATGTAAAAGACGTATTATTATTAGATGTTACGCCTTTATCTTTAGGAATCGAAACTATGGGTAATGTAATGACTAAGCTTATTGAAGCGAATACAACGATTCCTACTAAGAAATCTCAAGTATTCTCTACAGCAGCAGATAATCAGCCATCAGTAGAAATTCACGTATTACAAGGTGAGCGTGCAATGGCTGCAGATAACAATACAATTGGACGTTTTCACTTAAGTGATATTCCACCAGCAAGAAGAGGTACTCCACAAATTGAAGTAACTTTCGATATCGATGCAAATGGAATTATCCATGTAACTGCAGGTGATAAAGCGACTGGTAAAACTCAAGATATTCGTATTGAAGCATCTTCAGGATTAACAGAAGAAGAAATCCAAAAAATGAAAGCTGATGCTGAAGCTAACGCTGAATCTGATAAAATAGCAAAAGAAAAAGCAGATAAATTAAATGCTGCTGATGCTATGATTTTCCAAACTGAAACTCAACTTTCTGAATTTGGTGATAAATTATCGGCTGATAAAAAACAACCTATCGAAGAAGCTTTAGCTGAACTTAAAGTGGCTTTTGAAACTAAAGATATCGCAGTAATTGATCCAGCTTTAGAAAAAATTAATGAAGCTTGGAAAGTAGCTAGTGAAGAAATGTACAAAGCACAAGCAGATGGACAAGGTGGTGCACAACCAGGACCAGATGCAGGTAGCGAAGGACAAGCTAACGAAAGTAGCGATGTAGAAGATGTAGACTTCGAAGAAGTTAAGTAATCTCAAACACATTATATAGTATTAAAAGCAACCCAAACGGGTTGCTTTTTTTGTTTGCTCGAGTTTCCAAAATAGAAAGCTTAATTATTTGCTGATTTTTTGATTATCATTGGTGGTTCTCGACTTCGCTCGAAAACCTTTCGAATACAGTTTAATTTCTTAATGTTTAATTTTTTACCTTCCTTTTAGATCATATGTAAAATCGTAAAAGTCCCATGTTATAATAGGGTGTTCGAGCGCAGTCGAGAACATAAACAAGAAAAAACTCTTCTTAGCTTTTTGCTAAGCCAAATCTGTTTATTAGAACGTGTAATTAGCGCTATGTAAAACGATTTAAATAACGAAATAGGAATTATATGCCTAGAAGTGTGTGAGGATGATAAATTGCTTGTTGATTTGTAGGTTATCATAGGTGATTCTCGACTCCGCTCCAAAACCTTTCTAATACTTTTTTAAGTTCTAGAATTTTAAACTTTTACTTTCTCTTTTAGATTATATGTAAAATAGTGAAAATCCATGTTATTATAGGGTGTTCGAGCGCAGTCGAGAACATAAACAAGAAGAACCCTTCTTAATCTTTTGCTGAGCCATGTCTATTTATTAGAACGTGTAATTAGCGATATGTAAAACGATCTAAATAACGAAATAGGAATTGTATCTAGGAGTATGTGTGGATGATAAATTGTTTTTTGATTTGTACGTTATCATAGGTGATTCTCGACTCCGCTCGAAAACCTTTTGAATGCCGTTTAAATTCTGAGTTGTCAATCTCTTAACCGTTCTTCTAGATTGGTATATAAAATAGTGAAACCCGATGTTCTTTTAGGGTGTTCGAGCGCAGTCGAGAACATAAACAAGAAAAAACTCTTCTTATCTTTTGCTGAGCCAAATCTGTTTGTTAGAACGGTGTAATTAGCGCTATGTAAAAGGATCTAAATAACGAAATAGGAATTATGTCTCGGAGTGTGTGAGGATATTAAATTATTTATTGATTTTTAGATTATCATAGGTGGTTCTCCACTTCGCTCGAAAACCTTTCGAATACTGTTTAAATTCTCAATATTTAATCTTTCACTTTCTCTTTTAGATCATATGTGAAATCGTAAAAGTCCCATGTTATTATAGGGTGTTCGAGCGTAGTCGAGAACATAAAAACAAAGTAAAAATCTTTCATCTTCAATTAACCACATAAATGTAAAACATAATAATTAGGAATAATCTGAAGCGAAAAGGAGTAGGTGAGTGCTTTTATTCGTTTACTCTTATTATACGAGTGTGGAAAATAGTTTAAATAGAAGGCATAAAAAAACCGACTCTTTTCAGAATCGGTTTAATTTTATAAGCGAAATGTTATACAATTAGGCTAACGCCTTATTTTACTTTATCTACTATTGCTTTGAAAGCTTCAGGGTTGTTCATAGCTAAATCAGCTAAAACCTTACGGTTTAATTCGATTTGGTTAGCTTTTACTTTACCCATGAATTGAGAATAAGATAATCCGTATTGTCTAGCTCCAGCGTTAATACGCGTGATCCATAGTGCACGGAATGTTCTCTTTTTATTTCTACGGTCTCTGTATGAATAAAGCATTGCTTTATCAACCGCGTTTTTTGCTACTGTCCAAACGTTTTTACGACGTCCGAAGTAACCTTTTGCTTGCTTAAGAACCTTTTTTCTTCTGGCTCTTTTTGCTACTGAGTTTACTGATCTTGGCATTCTTTTAAATGTGTTTTTGTAGTAGGCGATCAAATTAAATTGACTCTTTCTATTTTGGCCTAACTCCAGGGTTATTAAATTGTTTTAACCAATTAAAACGTTATTACTTTAAACGTAACATGGTTTTAATATTGCTCTCATCTGCTTTATGTACTAAACCATCATGAGTCAATTTTAGCTTACGTTTTTTAGATTTTTTTGTCAATATGTGACTCTTAAAAGCGTGCTTTCTTTTAATCTTACCAGTACCTGTTAACTTGAAACGTTTTTTGGCACTAGATTTTGTTTTCATTTTAGGCATCTTGTTCTCCTAGTTTTAAATTATTTCGCTTATTATTTTAAACCTGATTTAGCAGGATTTATTTTGATTTCTTTGGTGCAATAAACATAGTCATACGTTTACCTTCCAATCTTGGCATTTGTTCTACTTTACCGTATTCCTCAAGATCTTGTGCTAAACGCAACAATAAAATCTGACCTTGTTCTTTAAATACAATAGAACGTCCTTTAAAAAATACAAAGGCTTTCAACTTAGCACCTTCTTTTAAGAACTTTTCTGCATGTTTCTTTTTAAATTCATAATCATGATCATCGGTTTGAGGACCAAAACGAATTTCTTTAACTATAACTTTAGTAGCCTTGGATTTTAAAGCTTTATCACGTTTCTTTTGTTCATAAAGAAACTTCTTATAATCCATAATCTTACAAACAGGCGGAATTGCCTTAGGTGAAATTTCTACAAGATCTAACTCTTGCTCTTCGGCAAAGGCTAAGGCTTGTTTAATTGGATACACTCCAACTTCTATATTATCACCTACTAATCTAACTTCTTCAACTCTAATCTTAGAGTTAATTCTGTGCTGATCTTCTTTTTCAACCCTTCTCGGGGCTTGTTTTTTTCTACGTATTGCTATGGCTGTAAAATTTTAGTTAAACTTATTTAAAATTGTTTTAATGTCTTATTTGTTTCTGTTTCTACAATTTTGGCGAATTCTTCAATGGTAATACTACCTAAATCTTCTCCACCGTGTTGACGTACAGATATTTTGTTTTCTTGCTCTTCGTTCTCTCCTATAATGATCATATATGGGATCTTTTTCATCTCCGCTTCACGGATCTTTTTCCCAATTGTCTCATTTCTATTATCTACAAGGGCGCGAATTTCGTGATTTTCTAGCACATTTAAAACTTTTTCAGCGTATTTTTCATATTTCTCGCTAATAGATAATATTATAACCTGATCTGGCATCAACCAAAGTGGGAAATTACCACCTGTATGTTCCAGCAATATAGCGATAAATCGCTCCATACTACCAAAAGGAGCACGGTGAATCATTACCGGACGATGCATTTCATTATCACTTCCTTTATATGTTAATTCAAAACGCTCTGGTAAGTTATAATCTACCTGAATCGTCCCTAATTGCCATTGTCTACCTAAGGCATCCTTTACCATGAAATCTAGCTTAGGACCATAGAAAGCGGCTTCTCCTGTCTCGACAACGTAATCTAATCCTTTTTCAATAGTGGCATTTAATATTGCTTTTTCAGCTTTATCCCAATTTTCATCACTACCAATATATTTTTCTGGATTGTTTGGATCTCTTAATGAAACTTGTGCTGTAAAGTTTTCGAAACCTAATGAACCAAATACATATAATACTAAATCGATTACTTTCTTAAATTCTTCATCTAGTTGATCTGGCGTACAGAAAATATGCGCGTCATCTTGAGTAAATCCTCTTACACGAGTTAAACCATGAAGTTCTCCACTTTGTTCGTAACGATACACTGTTCCAAATTCTGCAAATCGCTTTGGTAAATCTTTATAAGACCATTGTGAGCTGTTATAAATCTCGCAGTGATGCGGGCAGTTCATAGGTTTTAATAAAAACTCTTCACCTTCTTTAGGTGTTTTAATTGGTTGGAAACTGTCTTCACCATATTTAGCATAATGTCCAGAAGTTACATAAAGTTCTTTCTGTCCAATATGTGGAGTGACTACCATTTCGTAACCTTGCTTCTTTTGAGCTTTCTTTAAAAAGTTTTCTAAACGTTCTCTTAGTTCTGCTCCTTTTGGTAGCCATAAAGGTAAACCTTGACCAACTTTAGCAGAGAATGTGAATAATTCTAATTCTTTACCTAGTTTTCTGTGATCGCGTTTTTTTGCTTCTTCTAATAAATGAAGATATTCTGTTAACTCCTTTTGTTTAGGAAATGAAATTCCATAAACACGAGTTAATTGTTTGTTTTTTTCATCTCCTCTCCAATAAGCACCGGCAACAGATAAAACTTTTACAGCTTTAATTATGCCTGTATTTGGAATATGACCTCCACGACATAAATCGGTGAATGTAGCGTGGTCGCAAAATGTAATCGTACCATCTTCTAAGTTTTCTATTAACTCAGTTTTATAAGGATTACTTTTATAGGTCTCTAATGCTTCAGACTTAGAAATTGCTCTCAAACTAAAGTCGTGTTTTCCACGAGCAATCTCAAGCATTTTGTTTTCAATAGTTTTAAAGTCTTTATTTGAGACGATTTGGTCTCCAAAATCTACATCGTAATAAAATCCATTATCAATGGCAGGTCCAATAGTAAGTTTGGCGCCTGGATATAGTTCTTCTAAAGCTTGTGCAAGCACGTGAGCCGAAGAATGCCAGAACGCTTTTTTACCTTGATCATTATTCCATGTATATAATACTAAAGATCCATCGGTGGTTAAAGGTGTCACAGTTTCAACGGTTGTACCATTATAACTTGCTGAAATAACGTTTCTAGCTAACCCTTCGCTAATGCTTTTAGCGACATCCATTGGCGTTACGTTTTCTTCAAACGCTTTAATACTACCATCAGGTAATGTAATCTGTATCATATTATAAATTGAAATTGAATCAACAAAGATAACAGTATATAAATACAGATACAATATATATATGCGTAAAATTAGAGATTAGTGTTTTATTGAAATTTTTTAGTGCAATTCTTATAAGTAGTTTTTTTTCTTTTGTGCTGAATGACTTTAGGTTACATGCTTGAATTTAAGTAGAACTGATTTCTGGTTTTTAAATATGTGCTATTTATTTCAATGGATTTCGGCTAAAAAAAGGAAGAGTTGACTAGGTTTTTTAAAGATGTTTAATTTGATTTTCGTTTTATATCTATAGTGAATGACTGAAAATCTCCTTTTTATTATCACACAAATTACGAGGATGTTTAATATGCTTCCATGTTCATTTAAATAATGGCAAATATAATCTATGATTAGATTTTAATGGTAATAAAATTGTTTAAACGTCATATATACGGTATTTATCAATGATATTTCTGTTATTTATATTTAATAAAATCAATGTTTTTATTCTTATGTACTGAATATCCATATGTTAAACCTCAAAATAATCAAGTTTAATGAATTTAATTATAATATATTTGAATTATAAACGTAATAATGACGTTTATAAAACAGACTAATTATCAAATAATAAAACCATGACAACCAAAAGAAAATTATCAAGTATCGTTTCTGTTTCCGCACTGAAAAATGAAATGCATCTAAGAATAGAAAGGAGTAAGAGGACGTGTTATATGTTTGTAGCGTTATTAATGTTATTTAGCTTTAATTTTGTTTCAGCTCAGGATGAAGAAGATATTAAAGATGAAATATTTATTGAAGATTCTAAACCATTTAGTATAGGAGCACATTTAGAAAACATGCACCTATGGCATGGGTTTATAGTGTTCCCAGGAGTAGTTATAGGAACAAATCTTGAATATAATTCTAGAAACAGTAAGTTTACTTTTGGTTTTTGGGGTGGTGCCAGTTTTTCGGGATCAGATGTTTATAATCCAAATACAGGAAAAAACGTAAGTGCATACTATAAAGAGTTTTCTATATACACGAAATATCGAGTGTCTGAAAAATTCTTTATAGAAGCGGTATCTCATAATAATTATACAGGAGTAGAGGAGCGGGGAGACGAATTGCATTACTGGAGTTACGATAAAACACAGGGATATAATTTTGTAGATGTCAATTTAGGCTATTATATAACTCCAAAAACATTATTGTATTTAGCGACTATAGTAGGAGGTGGGTCTGGAGATTATGAAATACAAGCCGATGGATCATTAAAAGATTCATGGACACAATATTTTGAAGTTAATAGTACGGTTTGGAGTAATAAAAATTCTAATCTGTCACTTTTTGTTGGTGGTGCTTGGTCCTTATTTACAGATAAAACGTTTTACACAGAAGGCGCTGGGAATATAGTTAATGTCGGAGCAACTTTTAGTAGAGATTTTACTGTTGTAAAATATAAAATTCCTGTAGCCGTTACAGCTATGTGGAATCCAGAACAAGAGATCACTGTATTGCAACTCGATATTGCATTGTTTTAATAATAAGAATGACTACTGATGTTTAGCGGGTAGCATTGATATTTTAACACATGCACTTTTCTAGTTTTTAAAATAAACCCATAAGTGTATACGTACGAAATTAGTTTTAAATTATTAGGTTAGCTTAAACTAAGATATTTGTTTGGATATTCAATTTTATGCTTTACTCTAACAGTAAATTGGATCAGTACCTCTACTTCAAGAATTACTGAGTCAAGTAGATTCGATTACATTGAATGATGGTTAGCCGTCTTGAAATACATGCGGAGTTAAATTGAAATAAGGAAACTGTAGATAGTAATATTTTATAATTGAGTTACATTTAAATAAAGAAGCTATTGGTGGTGATTGAATCTTTTAAGTGAGCATAATTTTACACTATATATAGGACAGTAGTAAACTTTTAAATAAGGGGTAATCTTAATTACAAGCGATATTGTTTGTTTAGAAGGAGGTTTTAGTTGAATTCCATAATATATAAGGAGTAGTTTACTTACTATTATTAAGAAGCTTACTTTCTTAGGAAGAAAATATAATGTTGGTAACAAGTATGACAGTGGGGTGAGCAAGCTGGTATGGCTATGGGTTTTGATATTTTTAAAGGTTCTTAGTTTATATATAGTGTATAACTAGACCTTCATATAACAGGAGAATCTTTTATTCAAACATTCCTACCTTATATATAGTATAAAAAGGAATCGATTTTAGTCAATCACATATCATTTACAATTATTCCCCACACATAACCATCTAGTAACAGTCTCTTTACATATTATTTCAAAATAAACTTATAAAACATTAGATTACTAATAAGAAAAGGGTGTATATTTGCACCCGCTTAGCGAGGCAACTACGGTAGTTAGCAAGGCAAGCTGTTCATTAACAAAGCATTATTTAACTAATTTGATTTAAGATTAAAAAAGAGAAATAAAAGCATGTTATTAAACAAAAAGGTTGTAAGTTTGCAGCCGCTAAAAACGGCAACGTTTTTAGGATAAAAAGTTCTTTGAGTGTTGATTTGGTTTGGATGAGAAAGCTTGCAAAAGCGGTCTCAAAAAAAATCAAATAAACATTGCGAGATTAAAAAAAGGGTTTTATATTTGCACCCGCTTAACGAGGAAACGAGTTAAGATAAAAAAAGAAAACTCATTATTACCTTACCCTTCGGGGAAGATGTTCGAGAGAGCAGATGGGGATAAGTTCATTAACATATTGAATTGACAGCGTAGATATTAACTGGAAA